>JANMPK010000195.1:0-3320 GCA_031369825.1 Sphingomonadales bacterium | reverse complement strand
CGTACATCTGCGCACCGCGCAGCGTAACCTTCACGCCAATCGGCATCCCTTCGCGCAGCTTGAAGCCAGCGATCGATTTCTTCGCCTTGGTGATGACCGGCTTTTGGCCAGCGATCAGCGTCATTTCTTCGAGCGCAGTCGTCACCTTCTTCTTGTCCTGCGAGCCTTCGCCCACACCCATGTTGAGGGTGATCTTCTCGATCTTAGGCACGGCAAAGCGATTGGTATAACCGAATTTCTCGGTCAAACCCTTGACGATCACGTCGTCATAACGCTGCTTCATGCGCGGGGTATATTTCTTATCAGCCATTTATCGTCTCCCCGGACTTCACGGCCACGCGGACCTTCTTGCCGTCCTTGGTTTCCACGCGAACGCGCGTTGCCTTGCCTGATTTCGGGTCGGCGAGTGCCACGTTCGAGATATGCAAAGGTGCTTCGAACCGGTCGAGGCCGCCTTGCGGGTTGGTCTGCGACGCCTTGCGGTGACGAATGGCAACATTGACGCCGGAAACGACGACCTTGCTGTCTTTCGGCATCACGGCAGTGACTTCGCCCGACTTGCCCTTGTCTTTACCGGCGAGCACAACAACGGTGTCGCCCTTTTTGATCTTAGCGAGTGCCATGTTTACAAAACCTCCGGCGCAAGGCTGATGATTTTCATGTGCTTCTTGGCGCGCAGTTCGCGGACGACTGGTCCAAAAATACGCGTGCCGATGGGCTCTTGGTTATTACCGATCAGGACAGCCGCATTGCTGTCGAAGCGGATAACCGAACCGTCTGCACGGCGGATGTCCTTGCGGGTGCGGACGATGACAGCCTTGTGCACGTCGCCCTTTTTCACTTTGCCGCGCGGTGCCGCTTCCTTGATCGACACCACGATGATGTCGCCAACGCCGGCAACACGACGCTTGGAACCGCCAAGCACCTTGATGCACTGGACGCGTTTCGCACCGCTGTTATCCGCAACGTCGAGATTGGATTGCATCTGAATCATGGATCAATCCTCCTTAGCAGCAGTTGCGACAGGCGCTGCGGCGGCATCGGCCACCAGACGCCAGGTCTTGTTCTTCGAAATCGGCGCGCACTCTTCGATGCGGACAATTTCACCTGCCTTGACGACATTGTTTTCGTCATGGGCATGATATTTTTTCGAGCGACGGATGATCTTGCCGTAAAGCGGGTGCTTCACCTTGCGTTCGACCAGAACAACAATAGTCTTGTCGCTCTTGTCTGAGACCACGGTCCCTGTGAGAATACGTTTTGGCATCGGTTAGCTCCTTATGCCGTTGCTTTTGCAGCAGCGGCTTGACGCTCGCCTTGCAGGGTTTTGATGCGCGCAATGTCGCGGCGGACTTCACGGACGCGAGCCGGCTTTTCCATCTGGCCGGTGGCCGATTGGAAACGCAGGTTGAACGCTTCGCGCTTCAGCTCGCCCAACTGGGTTGAAAGCTGGTCGTCAGTTTTGACGCGCAGATCTTCAGTCTTGCTCATCTTATGATGCTCCCAGATGCGACGTGTCGCCGAGACGCGCCACGACCTTGGTCTTGATTGGCAGTTTCATCGCGGCGCGCTGGAAAGCGACTGCTGCGATCGGGCCGGGTACACCGTCCAGTTCGAACATGATACGCCCGGGCTTAACCTTGGCTGCCCAATATTCGACCGAACCCTTACCTTTACCCTGACGGACTTCGGCAGGCTTTTTGGTAACCGGCACATCCGGGAAGATACGAATCCACAAACGTCCCTGACGCTTGATATGACGCGTTATCGCACGGCGAGCCGCCTCGATTTGGCGTGCAGTAATCCGCTCTGGTTCCAGAGCCTTCAGACCGTACGAACCGAAGTTCAGGTCCGAACCGCCCTTGGCAACGCCGTGAATACGACCCTTGAACTGTTTGCGGAACTTATGTTTTTTTGGTTGCAGCATGTCTCGTTCCTAAACTCAGCGACGGTCTGACTGCGGACGGACGCCGGAAGTCTGTGCTTCCATCATCAGCCGGTCGGTTGCCATCGGATCGTGACCCAGGATTTCGCCTTTGAAGATCCAACATTTGATACCGATGATGCCATAAGCGGTAAGCGCTTCGGCTTCGGCATAATCAATGTTGGCACGAAGGGTATGCGCAGGCACCCGGCCTTCGCGGTACGATTCAACGCGGGCGATTTCAGCACCGCCCAAACGACCGCCGCAGGTAATCTTGATGCCTTCAGCGCCGAGACGCATTGCCGACTGCATCGCGCGTTTCATGGCGCGGCGGAAAGCGATCCGGCGGATAAGCTGATCGGCAATACCTTGAGCGACAAGGCGGGCATCGACTTCGGGCTTACGGATTTCAACGATGTTGAGGCTGATGTCGGCCTTGGTGAACTGGCCGATCTGCTTTTTCAGCTTCTCGATGTCCGCGCCCTTTTTGCCGATAATGACGCCGGGGCGTGCCGCATAAATCGACACGCGGCAATTCTTTGCCGGACGCTCGATGACAACCTTCGAAATCGCAGCTTGTGGCAGCGTTTCAAAGATGAATTTGCGGATCTTGATGTCTTCCAGCAACATACGACCATATTCCGCGCCTTCGGCATACCAGCGGCTATCCCAAGTGCGGTTGATCTGGAGGCGGAGGCCGATTGGATTTGATTTTTGACCCATGACTTATGCCTCTTCTTCGCGTTCGCGCACAACGATGCGCAAGCGGCTGAACGGTTTGATGATCCGGCTGGATTTGCCGCGACCGCGTGCCATAAAACGCTTCATGGTCAGCGCCTTGCCGACGCTTGCTTCCTGAACGAACAGCGCGTCAACGTCGAGATTATGGTTGTTTTCGGCGTTAGCGATGGCCGACGCCAGAACCTTGCGGACTTCCGGCGCCATGCCTTTGGTCGAGAAGGTCAGGATGTTCAGTGCATCCTCAACCTTGCGGCCACGGATCAGCGCAGCAACAAGACCAAGCTTCTGCGCCGAACCACGAATAGTGGTGCCGACTGCCAAGGCTTCTTTGTCGCCGACGCGGCGGGGGGCGGATTGCTTACCCATTAGCGTTTGCCCTTCTTATCTGCGCCGTGGCCGTGATACGTCCGCGTCGGAGCGAACTCACCCAGCTTGTGGCCGACCATGTCTTCATTCACCGAAACGGGAATGAACTTGTGGCCGTTATAGACGCTGAACGTCAGGCCAACAAATTGTGGCAAGATCGTCGAACGACGCGACCAAGTTTTAATCGGAGCAGCTTTCGATGCATCCTGCGCGGTTTCTGCTTTTTTCAGCAGATAGAGGTCAACAAACGGACCTTTCCAGACGGAACGAGACATGAGTTACCTCTTCT
>JANMPK010000177.1:0-5819 GCA_031369825.1 Sphingomonadales bacterium | reverse complement strand
ACCTTGATCCAGTCGGCCTCGATCTTGGCACCGCGAAGCATCGATTCCACGCGTTTGCGGCGTTGATAGGGAACGATCAAAACCGCCGTTCCCTTCTTGCCCGCCCGGCCGGTGCGGCCCGAACGGTGCTGCAAGCCTTCAGCATCGCGCGGCAGTTCGACATGGACCACCAACGAAAGCGTCGGCAGATCAATGCCCCGTGCGGCCACGTCGGTCGCCACACAGACACGGGCGCGGCGGTCACGCAGCGCCTGAAGCGCCTGATTACGCTCGCTCTGGCTATGTTCGCCAGACAGCGCCACGACATTGAAGCCGCGTTCGGTCAGGCTGGCGTGGAGATGGCGCACATTGTCGCGGGTGGCGCAAAACAGCATCGCGGTTTCAGCTTCGTGCAGGCGGAGAAGGTTGACGACCGCGTTCTCGATGTCCGGCGGAGCGACGGTTACGACCTGATAGCTGATATCGCCGTGCCCGCGGTCTTCGCCGACGGTCGAAATACGCAAGGCATCGCGCTGATAGCGTTTGGCGAGCGATACAATCGACTTTGGCATTGTCGCTGAAAACAACAATGTGCGGCGCTCTTCGGGGGTCGCGTTGAGAATACCCTCAAGCTCCTCACGAAATCCCATATCGAGCATTTCATCGGCTTCGTCGAGAATCGCGACTTTCAACGCAGAAAGGTCGAGCGCCCCGCGTTCGAGATGGTCGCGCAACCGGCCTGGCGTGCCGACGACGATTTGCGCGCCTTGGCCCAGAGCACGCCGTTCCTTTGACGCGTCCATGCCGCCAACACAGGTCGCAATCCGCACCCCGGCTTTGCCATAAAGCCACATCAGTTCGCGGCTAACCTGCAATGCCAGTTCACGAGTCGGTGCAATAATCAGCGCGGCTGGCTCGCGCGCAAGGCTGACCATGCCGCCATCCAATATTTGCGGTGCCATCGCCAACCCGAAAGCGACGGTCTTGCCAGAGCCGGTTTGCGCGGAAACGACAAGGTCACGGCCTTCGGCTTCACTGGCCATTACGGCGGATTGAACGGGGGTCAGCGTCGTGTAGCCACGCGCGGTTAGCGCTGCGTCGAGAAGCGGGGGAAGATTTTCAAATGTCATTATGCCGCGCCCTTTGCGCGCTTTTTCGGGCAATGTAAATGCTGCGCTGCAACATAAAATACAGCTTTCGACAATCAGCACGTTTGGGTTATGCAATGACAATGGCTGACTCACTAAAACCCCCACTGTTCATGGACCCCGAACAACTTGCCAAATTGGCAACCGACTTTGGCGCAGGTGCCACCGATCCGTTGACCGGCTATCACAAGATGCTTGAGGCATGGGGCAACGTGCTTGCGCCATTGGCAAAGGCAGGGCGTGACAAGATTGATCCAAAAGACCGGCGTTTCAATGCGCCAGAATGGGAACACCCGGCCTTTGACCTTATCCGTCAAGGTTATAGCATAATGTCGGATTATATGATCGGCGCCGCCGACGCAGTTGACGGAATATCTCCAGCCGAAAAAGCCAAGCTCAGCTTTGCGGTGCGCGGCTTGGTTGAGGCGATGAGCCCGGCCAATTCGCCCTTCACCAATCCGGTCGCACTTGAAAAGGCAGTTGAAACCAAGGGGCAAAGTCTGGTCGCAGGGCTTGGCCATTTGATGACCGACATGAAGCGCGGCCAATTGACCCATACCGACCCGCAAGCCTTTACACTGGGCGAAAATATCGCTGCGACACCCGGTAAAGTTGTGCACGAAACACCGCTCTATCAACTCATCCAATATACCCCGACCACCGATAAGGTCTTGGAAACGCCACTTGTAATATTCCCGCCGTGGATCAACCGCTTCTACATCCTCGACCTGACTGCAGAAAAAAGCTTCATCAAATATTGCCTTGATCAAGGGATCAGCACTTTTATCGTGTCATGGAAATCCGCCGATGCGTCGATGTCCGAGTTGCTTTGGGATGATTATATTGCTGCCGAAATCGGTGCAGTTGATACCATTTGCTCGCTGCTTGATGTGCCCTCCGTTCATACCATCGGCTACTGTGTCGCTGGCACAACCTTGGCCGCAGCACTGGCAGTATTGGCGGCCAATGGTGAGGCCGAAAAGATCAAGAGCGCGACTTTCTTCACTGCGCAGATCGATTTTTCAGAAGCTGGCGACTTGCTCAATTTCATCGACGAACAGCAACTGCAAATGATTTCTGCTATAACGTCCGACGGCTTTCTTGATGGACGCTACATGTCGCTGACCTTCAATATGTTGCGCGGCAAAGATCTGATCTGGTCGACTGTGGTCAAAAACTATCTGCTGGGCGAAGACTATCCGGCATTTGACCTACTTCACTGGAACGGTGATGTCACGAACCTGCCCGCCAAATGGCACAAAAGCTATTTATGCGACCTGTACCGCGACAATTTATTGGTACAACCCGGGCGGTTGAGCGCGCTGGGTACGCCGATTGACCTGACCAAGGTCAAAACCCCGTGCTACATTCAGGCAGGCCGCGAAGACCATATTGCGCCCGCCGCCAGTGTCTGGAAAATGCAGGAAAATTTCACCGGGCCAATGAAGTTTGTGCTGGCAGGCAGCGGCCATATTGCAGGCGTGGTTAACCCGCCTGCACATATGAAATATCAATATTGGACCAACGACGCGAGCCCTGCGACCTTGGAGGAATTCATCGAAGGTGCGACCGAAACCAAAGGCAGCTGGTGGCCCAATTGGACCGAATGGTTGAGCGCCCACGGGGCCAAACAAGTGGCTGCAAAAGGTGGGCGCGTTCCGGGCGAAGGCAAATTGAAGGCGTTGGAGGATGCGCCGGGCAGTTACGTCAAGACGCGGTAGACGGTCAGCGCAAACTCGCAGAAATCTGTGCAAGTTCACAGTCAAATCGGCCTCTTGTGATCGAACGCGAAGGTGACATGGGTGACCAAAGTGACGCCTATTCAATATATTTCGAAAACCGGCACCCGCCTGGGCAGTCAAGCATATGAAACGGACATTGAGAAAGAGCGTCGCTGGCGAAAAGTCAGCCGACCGATGCTGTCAAATCGAATCCTACATTGCAAACAAAATTCGGATGGCCTCTGCAATCACAAGTTGACGTTTACGTAAACGTCTAGTATTTGATACTCACGCTTTTTGAGGAGAGATAGACGTGCAACTGGAATTCAGCCCCGAAGAAATTGCCTTCCAGCAGGAAGTCCGCACATTCATCGCCGAAAATTATCCTGAAAATCTTCGCGCGGTGCAGGACGAAGGCCATGATCTGACCAAGGAAGATTTCCTGTCATGGCACCGCATACTCGCCAAGAAGGGCTGGATTGCGCCTGCTTGGCCGGTCGAATATGGCGGCCCCGGCTGGAACGCGACGCAGCGGTTTATCTGGTCGGAAGAACTTGCGCACGCCGACTGCATTGGCACCATGCCGTTCGGCCTGTCGATGGTCGGTCCGGTGATCTACACCTTTGGCACGCCCGAACAGAAAGCACGTTTCCTGCCGGGCATATTGTCAGGCGATGACTGGTGGTGTCAGGGATATTCCGAACCCGGAGCCGGTTCCGATCTTGCCTCGCTTCGTACCAAGGCTGTTCAAGACGGCGACCATTATGTCGTCAACGGCCAGAAAACCTGGACCACGATGGCGCAGCATGCCGATTGGGGTTTCTTCCTCGTTCGCACCGACAACGACGCCAAAGCGCAGGAAGGCATCAGTTTCCTGCTGATCGACATGAAGTCGCCCGGTGTCACCGTTCGCCCGATCATCACCTTGGGCGGCGAGCATGAAGTCAACGAAGTCTGGCTCGAGGACGTCCGCGTGCCTGTCGACCAGCGCGTTTACGAAGAGAATAAGGGCTGGACCTGCGCGAAGTTCCTGCTGGCGCACGAGCGCACCGGCATTGCCGCCGTTGCGCGTTCAAAGCGCGGTGTGGAAAAAATTAAGGCAATTGCGCGCACCGAAATGGATGGCGACAAGCCATTGCTTGCCAATGCGTTTTTCAAGCGTAAAATCTCAGAGTTGGAAATTGACCTGACGGCGCTCGAATTTACCGAGTTGCGCAGCTTGGCGGGCACAGCCGCAGGCAAAGGTCCGGGACCAGAATCGAGCTTGCTCAAAATCAAGGGCTCCGAAATCCAGCAGCGGATTACCGAACTGGCTTTGGAAGCGGTTGGCCATTATGGCGCGCCCTATTTCCGCGGCTTCGGTGAGGGCGATAACGAGCATCCCATCGGCCCCGACTACGCCCACCGCGCCGCGCCAACCTATTTCAACGCGCGCAAAACGACAATTTACGGCGGGTCGAACGAGATCCAGCGCAATATCATCGCCAAGATGGTGTTGGGGATTTAAGCAAGCATCTAAAACAAAAACTGTGTCACCCCCGACCTGATCGGGGGTCCATGGCCTGAACTTTCGGTTTAAACCTACTTGTCAGTCCATGGATTCCCGCTTTCGCGGGAATGACAAAATTGAATTGTGAGAGAGGCCTATAATGGATTTCAGCTACACCGAAACGCAGGACATGATCCGCGAGACACTCAGCCGGTTTCTGGCGGACACCTATGATTTCGACAGCCGGGGCAAGATGATCGGCAGCGACGGCGGCCGCGACCCTGCTATCTGGAAGGCGCTGGCGCAAGACCTCGGAATGCTGGGTGCGGCGTTCAGCGAGGAGCATGGCGGCCTTGGCGGCGGGCATCTCGAAAACGCGCTCATCATGGAAGAATTGGGCAAGGTTATTGCGATCGAGCCTTATCTGCAAACTGTGGTGCTCGGCGGTGGCGCGTTAAAGGCCGCCGGGGGCGCGGTCGCCGATGCGGTTATCCCAGAAATCATCGGTGGCAATGTCATCATCGCCTTTGCCTATGCAGAACCGCAGGGCCGATATAATCTGGCGAACATTCGAACCACCGCAAAGAAGGACGGTGCAGGCTATGTGCTGAACGGCCACAAGGGCGTAGTCTATGCCGCGCCTTGGGCAACGCATTTCCTCGTTAGCGCGCGCACCGGCGGTTCGGGTAGCGAAGCAGGCGGTGTGTCGCTCTTCCTGATTGAAGCCAAATCACCGGGCATTGTCCGCCGCGATTACCCCACCGTTGACGGTTTCCAGGCGTCCGAAGTCTATTTCGAGAATGTGGCGATTCCTGGCGACGCGCTGCTTGGCGGCGAAGGTGCTGGACTGCCGCTGATCGAACAGATTGTCGATGAAGCCACCGTTGCCGTCTGCGCCGAAGCCTGCGGTGTCACCTTCAAGTTGCACGAAGGCACGCTCGATTATGCGCGCCAGCGTAACCAGTTCGGCCAGCCGATCTCGCGCTTCCAGGTTCTCCAGCACCGCATGGTCGATATGTTCATGGAGGTCGAGCAGTCGAAGTCGATGACGACAATGGCGACGCTCAAGCTCGACCTACCCTCAGCCGAACGCATGGCCGCAGTGTCGGCTTGCAAGGCGAAGGTATCGCGTTCGGCAAAGTTTGTTGGCCAGAACGCTATCCAGACGCATGGCGGTATCGGCATCACACAAGAGCTCGCCATCGGCCATTATTTCAAGCGCGCAACGATGATCGAAAATCAATTTGGTTCGGCCGATCATCATTATGACCGCTTCGAACGTCTGACTTTGGCGGATTAAGGCCGAATATTACATTTATTGTGCACTGCAACATTTTTCGTTGACATCGCCTGCCCGAATCATTATTGTGCAGTGCAACACAACAGAAATGGTGCTCGATATGGCCAGTAAGGCAACTACCCCTGCAACGACGAAAACCGCAAAAGCTGCGGCACCAAAAGCTGCGCCCGCCAAAGCTGCTC
>JANMPK010000175.1:0-1810 GCA_031369825.1 Sphingomonadales bacterium | reverse complement strand
AATTCGATCCGCTGACCGGCAAGAAGAGCGCCACGCTGGAGACGATCCGGGTGTTCGCCAATTCGCATTATGTGACGCCCGGCCCGACGATGAAGCAGGCGACGCAGGCGATCAAATTCGAGCTGACCGAGCGGTTGAAAGAGCTGGAAATCGAAGGCAAATTGCTTGAGGCGCAGCGGCTTGAGCAGCGCACCAATTTCGACCTTGAGATGATCGCGGCGACCGGAAGCTGTGCTGGTATCGAGAATTACAGCCGCTTTTTGACGGGGCGCTTGCCCGGCGAACCGCCACCGACATTGTTCGAATATCTGCCCGACAATGCGCTTTTGTTTGTTGACGAAAGTCATGTCACGATCGGCCAGCTCAACGGCATGTCGCGCGGGGACCACAGGCGCAAATTGACCTTGGCCGAATATGGTTTCCGCCTGCCCTCTTGTATCGACAACCGGCCGTTGCGGTTCAACGAGTGGGAGGTTATGCGGCCGCAAACCACCTATGTCAGCGCGACACCGGGCAGTTGGGAAATGGAGCAAGCCGGCGGCGTCTTTGCCGAACAGGTCATCCGCCCCACCGGCCTGATCGACCCACCAGTCGAAATCCGCCCGACCGAGGATCAGGTGCAGGATTGCATCAACGAATGCCGCAAGACGGCAGAGGCGGGGTATCGCACACTCGTCACCACGCTGACCAAACGCATGGCCGAGGACCTGACCGAGTTCATGCACGAGGCGGGCCTCCGCGTGCGCTATATGCACAGCGATGTCGAGACATTAGAGCGTATCGAGCTGATCCGCGATTTGCGGTTGGGCGTCTATGATGTGCTGGTCGGCATCAACCTGTTGCGCGAGGGATTGGACATTCCCGAATGCGGGTTGGTGACGATACTCGACGCCGACAAGGAAGGCTTTTTGCGCAGCGAAACCTCGTTGATCCAGACCATCGGCCGCGCCGCGCGCAACGTCGATGGCAGGGTCATCCTCTACGCCGACAGGATGACCGGCAGCATGGAACGCGCAATCCGCGAAACCGACCGCAGGCGCGAAAAGCAGGTCGCGTATAATCTCGAACACGGCATCACGCCCGAGACCATCAAGCGCGCCATAGGCGACATCATCAAGGACGTATCGAACCGCGATTCGGTGCTCGTCGAAATCGAGGATGGGCCGAGCCACATGGTCGGCCACAACCTGCGGGCGTATATCGAAGACTTGGAGAAGAAAATGCGCGCAGCGGCGGCGGATTTGGAATTCGAAGAGGCCGGGCGGCTACGCGACGAAATCCGCTCGCTCGAACAAGACGAACTGGGCATCCCCCACCCGCAACAAATCACTGCGCCAAAGGGGCGGGCGACAGAGGGCAAGCCGGGAACGCGGAAGACGCGTTATGGGAAGACGCAGCGGAAGTTTGGGAGATGACAAGAAAGAAATTTCTGAACTGGCGGTCCCGCTGCAAAGTCTGGCGATCAAAGCTAGACCGACCCTACAAGCTGCTAGCAGTCATTGTCACCGTGATAGTCGCCGTGCCAATATTAGAGCATTATTTCGCGGCAGATGACATGCTCTGGTTGCGAGATTGGATCAACGACAGTAACATTTTTGGCGCACTGGTTTTTCCAGATTCAAACGCGATTGAATGGAAAGATCGTTTGCAAGGAGTTTTGCTTCTGCTTGGCCTTCCTGTAGCCTTCTGCCTTTGGCATTGGCGCGACAAAAACGTCCGTGAGCAGATCGAAAATAGTCGTAAGGATATCAACCTAAAAGAGTTTCAAGAGGTTCAGTTGCGTGCTGCAGGAGCGTTCAACAACGACATC
>JANMPK010000120.1:0-1620 GCA_031369825.1 Sphingomonadales bacterium | reverse complement strand
CCCTTGCCGCAGCTTCGCTGTCGTCGCCGGGTTCTCGGGCCAATTCCCAACCGGTCATGCCCATGAGGACTCGATCCGCATGTTTCACAGTTTTCACATGGCCGTAATGCTGCTCGATCATCTTCACCGAAGTTCCCATTTGCTCGGCAGGTATGTAAACATCAACGCCTTCCGAGAGGCGGAAGGTCGCATAGGTATGGCGGAAGCAATAGGTTGAACGGGAAATGCCGCTCGGCCCCATCCGCAAGTCCGATTCCGTCCAAAGGTCTTGCACCGTGTCGCTGTAGAGATACTTGGCGGGCTTGCCGTTGATAATTGTGAAAACGGGATCGTCCGGCTTGGTGGCCTTGGACAGATCGCGAACGCGGTCAAGGTAATCGCCGACACTCTTTGGCGCGACCAGTCTGCGCGACTTGCCTTTGCCCTGTACGGATAAGACGACAATAGAAGTTGCGGTGCGCCACATCGCCACGCCTGAAGATAATCAGGCCGGATTTAAGCTTCTCCTTGTCGGTGATAAAGGCCATCGCGATGCTCCCCACCTTTATTCAGAGATTGGGCAGAATCTGTGCAGGTTAGCAGCGCAGGGGCGCGGTAATCCATAGCTGTGCAGGTGCTGTATAGCTGTTTGTAGCTTATTTTATTAGGCGATTCCAGTTGTTTACTGGAATCCTGTCGTCCCGACCAATTTTACGGAAGCGAATATAAGACATGCTCTAACCAAGCATTCTGATTATTGCCAAAAATCCAGAGCTTCGGACTAACGTCAAAACGCATTTGATACAATTTGGTTGCGCGTTTGCCTATTGGCACATTGGCGCCACTAAGTGCCCGGCCTTGAGCGTATCGCGGGTAAAATTGCGCACCAAAGCTCGCTTTCGATCTAGTCTTTCGAAAGATCGAATTTGATGATCATTCGCGCATTGTCTCCGCTTCAATTTCGACTTTCCACTCCGGCCGGATGAACCCGGACACCAGCAACGTCGTCGTCGCAGGGCGGGCGACGCCGAACCAGCGACCGTGAACAGCTGCAACTGCTTCAAAATCGTCACGGTCAGTCAAATAGATGCAGGTCCGCACCGTATCGGCAATGTCACCACCGAGTTCGTTGATCGCATCGGCAATAATTTGGCAGCATCTTTCCATCTGGGCCGCAGCGTCGCCCGGCGTCGATGTTCCGTCCGGCTCGATGGCAGCCGTGCCAGCTATAACGATTTGTTTGCCTGTCTTTATAGCGCGGCAAAAGCCGATGACCGGTTCAAGAGGCGATCCGCTGCTTACTCTCTGCTTCACAATTTCACCTCATATAAAAACTATAAACGCGTTTGCGGCGTCGCCTGCACCATTGTCTGACCATCATTATGTATTGGTTGGTGTCACTAAAGGCCAAACCATTAGTCACAAATCTATGGCATGCAAATAGACGGCTCTTTCTAATGCTGACTGCGTTTTTTCAGGACAGCAGGCCTAGAGCACATGTCCGACCCAAAACATTTTTCAGGCATTTTCCTGTTGAAGCGCGCGCCCAGCACGGCTTTGCATTTTTTGCTGTCCTACAACAAACCATATTGGTTATAATGATTCATGAAAGTGAGGTCATAATGACTGATATGACAATTG
>JANMPK010000036.1:0-1938 GCA_031369825.1 Sphingomonadales bacterium | reverse complement strand
AAAAGTTCGAGCGCGACTATTTGGTGCATGTGATGGAAGGCGAACTGTTCGCGCTTGAGGATGCTGAATCGCAATATAAAAACCCGTCATATTATCTCGGTGCGCTCGACCCCAATGTCTATGTCGCGCGGCCCTATGCCGATGCCACAACGCGGATGAAGGCGTTTATCGCCTATGCGAATAATGTCCCGAAAGCGGCTGAACAGATTAAGGCGAATTTGAAGCTGCCGATGCCTGCGACTTATCTGAAACTGGGTCAGGCGGGTTTCAACGGCTTTGCCGAATATTATGGCGGCGATGCGAAGAAGGCCTTTGCCGAGGTCAAGGACGAGGCACTGCAAAAGCAGTTTGATGAAGCTGCCGCCAAAGCGGGCGCGGCGATGAAGGCGCTCGCCACGCATATCGGCTCAAAGCCCGGAACCGCCGACGGCTATGCGCTGGGCGCGGATAAGTTCGCCAAAATGGTGCTGAAGACCGAGGGCGTCGACGTTTCGCTTTATGAGTTGGAGGCGATTGGCCGCACCGATCTGAAACGCAATCAGGACGCGCTCGCCAAGGCGTGCGGCATTTATGCGCCGAGTGCGACGATGCAGGACTGTATGAACAAGATGGGCGCAAACAAAGCTGCCGATGGTCCTGTTGCTGAGGCCCGCCGACAGCTGCCGCCACTCAAGAAGTTTTTGATCGACAATGATCTGGTCTCCATCCCCGGCACAGAGGAAGCCAAGGTCGAGGAATCGCCTCCCTATAACCGGCAGAATTCGGCCTATATCGACATTCCGGGGCCATATGAAAAAGGCCTGCCGTCGGTCTATTACATCTCACCGCCAGACCCGACCTGGGACAAGGCAACGCAGGATGGTTTCGTGCCTGGCAAGATGGATTTGCTCGGCACCAGCGTGCACGAAGTATGGCCCGGCCACTTCCTCAATTTCCTCCACGCCAACCGCTCGAACTCGATCTTTGGCAAGCTGTTCGTCGGATACGCATTTGCTGAAGGCTGGGCGCATTATACCGAGGAAATGATGATGGATGCCGGTCTCGGCGAAACCGCTGGCGACGAAAAAGCTGCGGCGGAAATGAAGATTGGTCAGCTGTCCAACGCTCTCTTACGCAACTGCCGCTATCTATCAGCCATCGGCCTGCATGCACGCGGCATGACGGTGGCGCAGTCCGAAGCCTTGTTCAAAACCGAATGCTATCAAGATGCGGGCAATTCGAAGCAGCAAGCGGCGCGCGGTACATATGATCCGGGCTACCTGAATTACACGATGGGCAAGCTGATGATCCGCAAGTTACGCGATGACTGGACTAAAGGTGATACCAAGAAATGGAAGGCGTTTCACGACGAATTCCTGTCTTATGGCGGCCCGCCGATCCCGATGGTGCGCAAAGCGATGATGAAGGAAGATACAGCTAAGGCGGTATTCTAAATGCGAAGGCCCTCCCCACTGGATGGAGAGGGCCATCGCACTAAATATCTTACATTGCTCCCATCGGGATGGCCGGTTCAAAGCCGCGATCTGGCGCATCGACCGACACTATCTCGTCATTCAAAAACGCCATCAGGTCGCGGATCAGGCGGTCGCGGTGCGTTTCGAACAGGCCGTGCGGCGCGCCGTCATATTCGACCAGTTGAACATCCTCGATCTGCGCTGCCGCCATACGGGCGGTGGGTTCAACCGGCACCGTCTTGTCCGCGGTGCCGTGGATGATCAGCGTGGGCACATTAAACGCGGGCAGATCGCTGCGGAAATCGGTCGAAGAAAACGCCGCAGCCGCCTGCAAAGTCGGCCTTAACCCCGCCTGTATCGTCATACTCCAACAGGCGTCGAGCACCTCGTCGCTGACCGGATGGCTGATAAAACCAACGCCGAAAAACGTCTTTAAAAAGCCGCGCATGAATTTGGGCCGGTCGTCGAGCATGTCCTGCGTCAT
>JANMPK010000301.1:0-4029 GCA_031369825.1 Sphingomonadales bacterium | reverse complement strand
CCGACTGGATGCGCACCGTCGAGCTTGAACTGGATCTGCTTGTGCATCGCCCATTTGGCTACGTCGACCAGCGTAGTCCCACGACCGAGCATTTTCAGTGCGCCAAAATTCCACTTTAGCAGCTTGATTTCGAGACTAGGCGTGCGGTTGGCAAGCCAGAGAATGAACTCGCCAAGACGTTTGGGCGGATCTCCCTTCTTGCGGCGGCTTCGGCTTAGGTCGATACGGGTATCGAAATCCCAACCGATCAACATAATCCGGTGCTTCGCGTTCATCATCGCGGCTTGGATGATTTCGAAATAAGGCGCGGCATCGACGACAGCGTGCGCCCGTGTTGCTTTGGCGTAACGCCACACGCTATCACTGCTTGATGTTTCATCGTTCATGAAGCGTCTTCCCTATGGAATTTTTGGTCTATTCTCTTTATCTCTCGGGATTGCTTATCTGCATTGCGCTTTAAGCTGCATCCTTGGCAGCTCTCCGCGTTGCCAACTCCTCAACCGTCATCGCGCGCATAAACGGATTGGTCGCGCGTTCGAGTGCGATTGTGGTTGGCACTGTTGGTTCGCAACGTTCGCGCATATCTTTCACTTCGGCCATCCGCTGCACCAGAGCCGTGTTCTCCGGCTCCACTGTCAGGGCAAAGTTACCGTTGCTGAGCGTATATTCATGCGCGCAATAAACCGCTGTGTCGTCGCCAAGCGCCTCTAGCTTACGCATATTGGCATACATTTGGTCTGGCGTCCCTTCGAACAGCCGGCCACAGCCCATCGCAAACAAAGTGTCGCCAACGAAGGCAGCGTGATCGTCCGCGAAGTGGAAAGCGATATGCCCGGCGGTGTGCGCGGGGACATCAATGACCTTTGCTGCTGCGGTTCCCAACATGACGGTGTCGCCGCCCTTAACCTGCACGTCCAGCGTCGGGATGCGCGCATATTCTGCTTCGGGTCCTGTGATAAGGCAGCCCGTCGCCGCTTTGATCTCTGCATTGCCGCCGGTATGGTCGGGGTGCCAATGGGTGTTCCAGATTTGCGTGATTTTCCAGCTAAGTTCACTGGCTTTGGCGAGCACCGGCGCGGCGACGGCTGGGTCCACCACCATCACTTCGTTGCTTTCACTTTCGCGCACCAGCCAAACATAATTGTCGGAAAGAACGGGGATGCGGACGACTTCGATGGCCATCTCACCAATGTCCTGTATTCGGCATGGATGCCCAAGGTTCGGCTGGTTCGAGATGGCCTTCCTGCAACAACTCAACCGAAATGTTATCGGGGCTACGGACAAACGCCATATGGCCGTCGCGTGGTGGGCGGTTGATAGTGACGCCAGCATCCATCAGCCGCTGGCAGGTTTCGTAGATATTTTCTACGCGGTAGGCCAAGTGCCCGAAATTGCGGCCCTCATTATAGCCGCTTTCGTCCCAGTTATGCGTAAGTTCGACCTGGGCGTCTTCATCACCGGGGGCAGCCAAAAAAATCAGGGTGAAACGCCCTGCTTCGCTGTCGAACCGCCGCAGTTCTTTGAGGCCAAGCAACTCAAAAAAAGCTATCGTCGACGCAGGGTCGCTGACACGGATCATAGTGTGGAGATACTTCATTGTTTCATACTCCATTCATCGCTATTCAGGCACAGTTCATCGTGCAAATGGCAAACGGCATTTTGTGCTCGCTTCGGATATGGGCTGGTCGCCCGCCCAAGACAAGTGTGCACCGGTTTACTTCTTTAAAGGGACGGACAAATGGAAGATGGCACTGAAAACAAGGCCTGGTTTGCAAAACTCGCAGGCAATCAGGGCAAGGCTTGGCTCGCAGGTAGTGCGATCCTGGCATTCGGGTTGATCGCGGGTGGTTACCTGATGGGCGACGGGCTGGTGCGGATGAAACAATCCGACCGCGCGGTGACTGTGCGCGGGCTGGCGGAGCGTGACGCGACCGCTGATCTGGCGACCTGGACAATTGCTTATTCGGCGAAGGCGGGCGACCTGCAATCGGCGCAGGCGAAGATAGACGGTGACACCAAAGCGATCCGCGCGTTCTTTACCTCTCTTGGTTTCGATGCCGAAGCATTGCAGCCGACCGGTGCCAACGTTTCGCAATATAATGAAAACGGCGCGCCGGTTTACACAGTGAAGCAGCGGCTGTCGCTTCGCACCACCGACATCAAAAAGGCCGAGGCTGCGGTCAAGCGGCAGTTTGACTTGGTCAAAAGCGGTGTCGAGCTGGAGGAAGGGTCGGGTATGGCTTACACCTTCACCAAGTTGAACGACATCAAGCCCGCGATGATCGCGCAGGCGACCAAGGATGCGCGCAAATCCGCCGAGCAGTTTGCCAAGGATTCAGGCACTGGCGTCGGCAGCATTAAATCGGCGACGCAGGGCTATTTCGAAGTGACTGCGCGTGATGGCGACAGCAGCGGCGGCTGGGGTGTGTCGGATTCGCCCTATAAAAAAGTGCGTGTGGTAACGACGGTCGAATATTATCTCGACTGAGTATCGGTTGGCGGCGTCGGAGCAGCACCCAGCGCCACCAATTGAGCCTGTGCGCTGTTCGCCTGCCGGCTGGTGGGGGCGATGGCGATAACCTGTTCCCATTGCTTGCGCGCAGCGGTTTCATCGCCAGCGGCAATAGCGATATTGCCTGCCTCAAGCGCAACGGCGGGGTCACGTGGGAGGAGCGCTGCCGAAGTCTGGATATAGATCAAGGCGTCGGGGAGTTTGTTCAGGCGGCGGGCCAATGTGGCCGAGAGCAGCCATGCGGTGCCGTTTTCTGGTGACAGCTGCCGTGAGGTTGTGAGCGACTTTTCGGCATCGGCTGTACGGTTCAATGCCACAAGTGCCCGCGCGCGGTCGACTTCGCTATCGGAGCGTTCCTCGCTGTCCTGCGTGGTTGTTGCCAAAGCCTTGTTCAGCGTGTCGAGCGCAATTTCGGGCTGTCCAGCGGCGATGGCAGAATTGCCTGCCTGTGCCCAGAAACGTGTAGCGCGCGGGTCTTTCCTTTCCTCGGCGCCTTTCGCTGCTTCAATTAGCACCGGTGCGGCCATATCGAATTTGAAATCGGTGGCTAATGCAAAGCCCCGACAGGCGAGGGCCAGATAGCCGCCGCCCTGTTGCGTCCACAGGCTGGCCTCAGTGACCGCAGAAGGAGCATCCTTGCGCGCGAGGTCGAGGCATTCGGTGAACTGGACTTCATTGAGCGTCGGTAAGGGTTGGGCGGTCGCTGGGGTGGCGGCTTGGATTAAGGCAAAAAGGACAGAAAGCATGGATGTTCCTAGATGGGTCAGGCAACCAGCTTCGCAACAGTGCCAATCAGCAAGGCAATATCCTGATCGCGCGACAACCGGTGGTCGCCGTCCTTTATCAATATCGTCTGCACGTCGGATGAACGGAGACGTTGGGCTAACTGCTTCGAGATATCACAAGGCACATCAGGGTCCTGCTGGCCGTGGATCAGGCGTACCGGACAGTCGATGGCTACTTCTCTAATAAGTTGCCGATTATTCTGCCCCGACTGCCAAAAAGCCTGTGTGATAACCATAGCCTCATAGCCATAATCGCTTGGCCGTTCGATGCAGCCTTTGGCCTTAAGCACGTCGCGGTCGCCGTCGTTGAAATCCCAGTCGGTAAAGTCGGGAGCCGACGCGATGCCGACCATCGCGGTTACCCTGTCGCCCAATGCCAGCGCGACCAACAGCATTAACCAGCCGCCCATCGAAGATCCGATCAGGATGACCGGGCCGCTCACGACATGCCGAATGACCGCCAGCACATCATCGCGCCAGATATCCAGAGTGCCGTCCTCGAACGCACCTTCGCTCTCGCCACAGCCCGAGTAATCGAGCCGCAAAATCGCACGGCCTTGGGACTCTGTCCAAGCAGCCAAGGCCTGCGCCTTGCCGCCTTGCATGTCGGACATATAGCCGGGCAGGAAAACGATAGTCGGTCCGCTGCCGGGCTGGAAGCGATACGCAAGCCGGACGCCATCCACCCGTTTCACATATTGCGGTTCTGGTTCGACCAGCGTCAAATCACCC
>JANMPK010000026.1:0-6099 GCA_031369825.1 Sphingomonadales bacterium | reverse complement strand
CCCGAGTTCGATTCTCGGTCGGGCCTCCATTCGGTTCTGAATTTCCGGACCGCGCAATGTTGCTATATCCACACAAGCTTCGCGAAAAGTTGCTGTTTGCCACTGAAAAAGCGGTCTTCGTCTGAATCTGGCTTGGCGTTTTGCGCAGCGCTGGCTAGAACCGAAAACAAGGCGCTGTATTGCGATTGCAACACAGCTATGCCATAGGGGCCAGTCACGGCACGGGGTTACGGAAAAAGCATCCGATGGAATCAGTCGATTTTAACAATATGCGGCGCGCAATGGTCGATAGCCAGCTGCGCACCAGCGGCGTTACAACGCCGTGGGTGATCGCCGCGATGGGCAGCGTGCCGCGTGAGGATTTTGCGCCAGAAACGCTGCGCACCACGGCTTATATGGACCGCGCATTGCCGCTTGCCAGTGGCAACACGCTGAACCCGCCGGTGGCGACTGCATTGATGTTGCAGGCCGCCGAAGTAACGACCGATGACAATGTACTGCTGGTGGGAACGCCGGGTGGCTATATGGCCACCGTGTTGGCTCGGCGGACGAACAACGTCGTGGTTATCGAAACGCTGGCGGACCTGCCAGACGCCAGACTTTTTTCGCTGATCCTGATCGACGGCGCGGTTGAGGAACTGCCCGGCAGCTTGCTCGCCGCCGCACAAGACGGCGCGCGGATTATAACCGGCACTGCTGAACACGGAGTGACGCGGCTTGCCTCGGGCTATGTGCGCAGTGGCAAGGTCGCGCTCAGGCCCTTTGCCGACACCGAAGTCGCACCGCTGCCGGGCTTTGCAGCAGCGCGGGAGTTCGTATTTTGAGCGCGCGCGCGTGTGTCATTGCGGCGTTGCTTGGTTCGGCGGCGGTGGCAGCACCGGCGACGGCAGAAACGCTACGTGAAGCACTGATCGGTGCCTATGAAACTAACCCCAATCTGACCGCCGCACGCGAAGGACAGCGCGCGACCAACGAAGGTGTGCCGCTGGCCAAGGCCAATGGGCGGCCTGACATAGTCGCGCAGCCCACTTACACCGAAAACATCATGCAGGATGGCGGCGCTTCGGTCACGCAGGCACGCGGGTTTAGCGTCAACGGCACGATATCGGCGCCGATCTATGCAGGCGGCGGTATCCGCAACGCCGTTCGCGCCGCTGAAAACCGGGTCGAAGCAGGATTTGCCGGATTGCGCGGTGCCGAAAGCGCGATTTTTTCGGCAGTCGTCGGTGCTTATATGGATGTCATCCGCGACGAATCTATCGTCGAACTGAACCGCGCCCAGGTTGGTGTGCTATCGGTCAATCTGGAAGCTACGCGTGACCGGTTTGAAATCGGCGACCTAACCCGCACTGATGTGGCGCAGTCCGAAGCGCGGTTGGCGTTGGCGACCAGCAGCATGGAATCGGCACGCGCCAATCTGATCCGCTCGAAAGAAATCTATATCCAGCTGGTCGGCAGGGTTCCCGGCGCATTGGAAGCCCCGCCGCCTTTGCCCAATTTGCCGGAAACGCCAGATGCCGCAGTGGCGGTGGCGCTCGATAGCAATCCCGATCTGTTGGCAGCCAAAGAACAGCGCGAGGCCGCTTTGTTCGACCGCAAGGCCGCCAATGCGTCGCGCCTGCCGACGGTTAGCGTGTTCACCTCGACCGCCTATAGCAATGCGCTGAATTCGATTTCGTCGAATATCCCGGGCTTTGCCGCCGATAACAGCTCGTTCACCGGACAGGCTGGCGTCCGCGCGACCATTCCTTTGTACCAAGGTGGGCAACCGGCAGCACAGATCCGTCAGGCGCAGGCGCGTTTTGGCCAAGCGCTGGAATTGGAAGTCGCGGCCGAACGCGAGGCTATCGCGCAGACGCGCGCATCTTATGCAAGTTGGAAAGCGTCGCAGCAGGTCATTATCGCGTCCGAACGTGCGGTTTCGGCCAACGAACTTTCACTCGAAGGCACCCGTGCCGAAAACAGCGTCGGTAATCGCACTATTCTCGACATATTGAATGCCGAGCAGGAATTGCTGAATAGCAAGGTTCAATTGGTGACCGCGCGGCGCAATGCCTATGTCGCCGGGTTCAGCCTGCTCGCCGCGATGGGCCGCGCCGAGGCGCGGGATCTGGGACTTGAAGGTGGAACTTTGTATGATCCAGTTGCCGATTATGAACGGGTCGATGATGCCTGGAATGACTGGTCGTCGCGGCCTGACCCAACCACCGTTTCGACCCGTACCGTTGACACGCCCGCACAAAAGGCGGAAATAGAGCTGTTGCCGACTTATAAGTAGGCGAATCGGATATTTAGCGGGGGCTGATCATCATGGCCGAGAGCCGGAACGAACCATCAATGGACGAAATCTTGTCGTCGATTAAGCGGATCATCGCCGACGATGACCGGATTCGTCCGGCGGCCAAGCGCCCAGCCAAATTGGCGCCAGTCGAAGAAGAGGATGAAATCCTCGAACTGACTCAAGCCGAAGCCGATGATAGCGAAGAAGCAGTCTTGCTTGATGACAATAAGGCGCAAAGCCTGCGCCACAGCTTCTCCGCATTGCAGACATTGTCCGAACCCGGTGTCGCGCCGCAGATCGTTCGTTCGGGCGAAACTTCATTGGAGGCGCTGACCCGCGATCTTCTGCGACCAATGCTGAAAGATTGGCTCGACAATAATCTGCCGCCGATTGTCGAAGCGATGGTCGAGCGCGAAATTACCCGGATTACCAAGAAAGGGTGATGGGCGGCGGACTTATTGCCGCAATTCTGCTGGTAGTTACACCAGCACCGCTCCTCGCCAAAACGCTCTATGTCGAAACCGGCAGGCTGGTCGATGTTGTCGAAGGCAAAGTGCTGACCGGCAAGTGCATCGGCATAAAAGACGACAAGATAATCAGCGTTTCAGATTGCGGCCCAACCCCGGCAGGCGCCGAACGCATCGACTGGTCCGCTTACACGGTCCTTCCCGGCCTTATCGACTTACACACCCATCTGGCGGACGCAGGGCAAAGCGCCGATCTGGCGCTTCCGCTCAAGACTTCGCCGGCTGCGACCGCTTTAATTGGTGCGCATAACGCAAGAGTTACGCTGGAGGCGGGCTTCACCACCGTGCGCGATGTCGGCACCTATCGCGGCCTGACCGATGTCGCGCTGAAGAACGCGATCAATGCAGGCCATGTCCCGGGTCCGCGGATGTTTGTCGCGGGTGCCTATATCACCATCCCAAAGGGCGGCGGCGAACTGAACGGGGTGGTGCCGAACGAGCAATTGCCAGCCGATATGAGGCTGGGCGTTAGCAGAACACCCGAGGAAGCCAGCGCAAAGACAGCCTACCTCATCGACAATGGTGCAGACTTCATAAAGATGATCGCCACCGGCGCGGTGCTGGCCATCGGCACCGAACCGGGCGAACCGGAGTTGACCGAAGCGCAAATGCGCGCAGTCATCGAAACCGCCAAGGCCAAAGGCATTTTCGTCACCGCCCATGCCCACGGCGCAATCGGCATCAAGAACGCCATCCGCGCTGGCGTTCGCTTGATCGAACATGCCAGCCTGATCGACGACGAGGCGCTTCAAATGGCCAAAGCGAGCGGCACCTGGCTGGTCATGGATATCTATAATGGCGATTATATCGACGATGTCGGCACGAAAGAAAAATGGCCCGAGGAATATCTGCGCAAAAACCGCGAGACCATCGACGTCCAACGCGAAGGTTTTACCAAGGCGGTGAAGATGGGCATCAAACTCGCCTACGGCACCGACAGCGGCGTTTACCCACACGGCGGCAACGCCAAGCAGTTCGCTTACATGGTCCGCTATGGGATGACCCCGATGCAGGCGATCCAGAGCGCTACAATTCGCGCGGCGGAGCTACTGGGCAAGGAAGGCGAACTGGGCAGTATCACGCCGGGACGTTTTGCCGATCTGGTGGCGGTGGCGGGCGAACCGCTGGCCGATGTGCGGGTGCTGGAGAATGTCAGCCATGTGATGAAGGACGGGCTGCTGGTCAAATAGTCCCAGGCCACGCCGCAGAGGCCAGATATTTTATCTCACGCGAAGAACGCGAAGTGCGCTAAGAATTTGGTGCTTCCCCTTCTCGCTCTTCGCGTTCTTCGCGAGAAACGAATTCCAAACGCCAGACAAACAAAAGGGCGGGGAAATACCCGCCCGTCCGTTGCTTGTTTAAGAGCAGCTTTCCCGTCAGACAATCGTGACCGAGAAAAGCAGGCTGCTGAGCGCGAGTGCGCCGATAAAGCTGGCCAGTTTCTGCATGTTTCATTCCTTCAATGTGCCGCACAGCCCCTTAATTGGCCGGGTCGTCGCTTATAAAGGCATCCTTTATGTTTTCGTTATGACGCCCATGTAGCGAAAAACCGTTAAAACTCAATTGTTTTAGTAGACAAATGAATTGCAAAATTTGCAACTGTCTGGCGTAATTATCTTGCGCGTCGCCGCAACCCGCATTAGCCTCGCTTCATGCACAAAACCTTCCTGTTCGCCGCCAGCGCGGCAATCGCCCTTTCCTCCAATACTGCTGCCGTCGCCCGGTCAATGACCGAGACCGATCTTGCGACAATGAAGCGCCTGTCCGCGCACAGCGCATCGCCCGACGGGACAATGATAGCCTATCAGTTGCGTGAAACCGATCTTGAGGCGAACAAAGGCAAGACCGACCTGTATATGCTCAAGCTCGGTGAGGCGGCGGCGCAGCCGGTGAAGTTCGCGTCGAAGCCCGACAAGAACGAACATGACCCCGCCTTTGCGCCCGATGGCAAAAGCATTTTCTATATCAGCAACGAAAGCGGGTCGGACCAGATCTGGCGTTATGATATCGCCAACGACGCGGCAATCCAGGCAAGCAACTTCAAGACCGATGTTAGCGGCTTCAAAATCTCCCCCGATGGTCTGAAATTCGCGGTCTGGGGCGACGTTGCGCGTGACTGCATGGACTTTGGCTGCGAAAAGGACGGCGATACCTCGAAGCCCGGCCCCGGCACCGGCCGCGAATATGACCAGTTGCTAACCCGCCACTGGGACCAATGGGAAACGCCGGGCAATTACAGCCGTGTTTTCACCTCTGTCCTCGGCGCAGACGGAAAGCTCGGGTCGCTTGGCAAGGCGATGGACGGCGATCTCGTGGGCGATGCGCCTTCGAAGCCATTTGGCGGCGGCGAGGAAGTCAGCTGGACCGCCGACAGCAGTGCGGTCATCTTCGCACTGCGCAAGGCCGATGCGCAGGAAGCCAAATCGACCAATCTCGATCTCTACCGCTCGTCGTTGCTATCGTCCGACGTCGTCAATCTGACTGCCGACAATGCCGGAACCGACACAGCGCCCGCCACCTCGCCCGACGGCAAGTGGCTGGCATGGACGTCGATGGCGCGCGCGACTTATGAGGCCGACCGGCTGGTGCTGAAACTGATGGATTTGAAGTCGGGCAAAGTTACCGCACTCACCGAAAAATGGGACCGCTCTGTGGATTCCATTGTATGGGCAGCCGACAGCAAGAGCTTGCTTGCAATCGCTGGCGATACGCTGGAACATCCCTTGTTCCGTGTCGATCTGAAGGGCAAGGTCACGCGGTTGACCGACCGGGGCAACATCAGCGCTGCGGTTCCGCTCAAAAATGGTGGCATCGTTTATGCCATCGACAGCATTGCAGCACCTGCTGACCTCGTGCTCATGGATGCCAAAGGCAAAACCCGCCGCCTGACCAACGTCAATGCCGATGCGCTCTCCGCGCTCGACCCGGTCAATTACCAGAAGTTCGATTTTAAAGGCGCGAACGGCGATCAGGTTTACGGCCAGATTATCAAGCCGCAGGGTGCGACCGGGCCGCTTCCGGTACTGCTTATCGTACATGGCGGGCCGCAGGGGTCTTTCGGCAACAGCTGGTCCTACCGCTGGAACCCCGCAGTCATGGCGAGCCAAGGCTATGCCGTGGTCAGCATCGATTTCCACGGCAGCACCGGTTACGGCCAGAAATTCACCGATAGCATCAACAAGGACTGGGGTGGAAAGCCGCTTGAAGACCTGAAGCTAGGCATGGCAGCGGTCGGCAAGATCGACAGCCAGCTCGATACCGCGAATGCCTGTGCGCTCGGCGGCTCCTATG
>JANMPK010000010.1:0-4386 GCA_031369825.1 Sphingomonadales bacterium | reverse complement strand
AACGCCGCGAGATCATTCATCGCCGGATGCAATTCCCAGCCGAGTTCGCCTGCATAGGAAACCCGCAACGCCCGCATTTTGATGCCGGCAATATTGATGTCCTGACCGCTCAGCCAGCGGAAGCCCTCATTGCCCAGATCGGAATCGGTCAGCTTCGCCAGCACATCACGCGAGCGCGGGCCGTTCATCACCAGCACGCCCATATCCATCGTCAGGTTGCGGATGGTAACGTCCTCGTTCGGCAACTTGCTCTGGATCAGCAAATCCCAGTCGCGTTGCTCGGCGGCAGCGGCGGAGAGGCAGTAGAAATGATCATCAGCAAAGCGCGTGACGGTCATCTCGCCATAAATGCGGCCTTGTACCGACAGTGGATGGACAAGGCCGATGCCGCCCAATTTCTTCGGCATGCGGTTTGCGCAAATGCGATTGAGGAAAAGCTCTGCATCGGGGCCCATCACATCATATTTGGCAAAGCCCGACAGATCGAGCACGCCGACGCGTTCGGCAACGGCCTGCACTTCTTTCGCCACCGCATCAAAGCTGTTGGTGCGCTGATAGCCGCCCTCTTCGGCTGCATCATCGAGCGCGAAATATTTCGGCCGTTCCCAGCCATAGGTTTCGGCATAGACAGCCCCAACGGATTTCAGCTTCTCGTAAAGTGCGCTGGTTTTTTGCGGGCGGCCATCGGGTTCTTCCTCGCCCGGAAGCCGCGTGGTGAAGGTCATCCGGTAATCAAGAAAGACCTTATCACGGCTGTAATCCTCATCGGCATAGGGACCGTAACGGCGCGGATCAAATTCGGTCATATTGATATCGGCATCGCCAAAGACCATCCACTGCGCCATATATTTGCCAGCGCCGCCGCCTTGAGCAATGCCAAAGCTGGTGCCGCAACAATGCCAGAAATTCTTGATGCCCACGGCAGGCCCAAGCAACGGCCCGCCATCGGGCGTATGCGGGATCGCGCCATTTACGAAACGCCGCAGACCGACTTCGCCAAAGATGGGCATGCGCTCAATCGCGCGTTCGAGCCAAGGGGCGATCCGCTCCAAATCTTCGGGAAACAGCTCGCTGGTCGAATTCCATTCGGGATGCCCGCCGCGCGGAGCCCATGCCTCGGCCAAACCAGTCGTCTCGTAAACGCCGATCAGCCCGCTTTTCTGCTCCTGCCGGAAATAGCCCGAAACATACGGGCAGCGCATTACGGGGATTTCCTCATCGCGGTCTTTAAATGCAGGGATGGGATCGGTGACAACATAATGGTGCTCCATATTTGTCACCGGAATGTCGATACCCGCCATTTGCGCGATCTGCCGTGCATAGCATCCCGCCGCATTCACAACGATTTCGGCGCGGACTATGCCTTGTTCGGTCTCCACATCCCATTCGCCCGAGGGCAATTGGTTGAGGGCGGTAACACGGTTCTTGCGAACAATCTTCGCGCCCATATTCTTCGCCCCAATCGCAAGCGCATTGCAGATACCCGACGGGTCGGCATGGCCATCTTCGGTTGTTCGCGCGCCTGCGATCACCCCATCTAGCGTCATGAACGGATTGTGGCGAAGGATTTCCTCGGGCGGGATGATCTCCATTTCAAAGCCGATAATCTTCGAAAAGCCCTCAATATACCGCATCCACGCCAGCTCGCGTTCATTGGTCGCTAGGCGAATTCCGCCTGATTTGTGCCAGCTTACATACTGCCCCGTCAGCCCTTCGAGACGGGGATAGAGATCATTGCTATACGCGTGCATCTTGGCGAGGTTAAAGCTGCCGGTGATATTGGGGCACTGTCCAGCGGCGTGCCATGTCGAGCCGGATGTCAGCTCATCCTTTTCAATCAGCAGGCAATCGGTCCAGCCGAGTTCAGCAAGATGATAGAGCAAAGACGCCCCCATGATCCCGCCACCAATTATGACAACACGCGCACTGGTTTGCATTGAAATTCCGTCTCTTCCTATGGCATCCCGCTGGCCGACATTAAGGCGCAATGGCGGTGAAGCACAAATGTGCAATTCGCCACGATTGGTTCAAAAAATTTCATCGTTGAAGTTTTAGCGTATCGATCTGATTGGTTGCGTGAGTAAACTTGAAATATGCTCTGACCTGCGGTTTCGGGCTTCGCATTCCGGTCTTTCGGCATTAATCGTGAAGGTCGGCAGAAACGGCACCGCTAATCCGTCACAGCCGAGTCACACAAATTCTACATTATAAATGTGCTTGCAAACGCGGACTCGCATCGGGGCAGACAATAATGACAACTCTTTCCATCACAATCCCCAAAGCAGAACCGCAGGCTTATCTGCTGTGTGCAATGCGGGTGGTGTGGATTGCGGTGCCGCTGGTCGTTTTGCTGCCGCTGCACCTGAGTTGGCATTTATTGAAACTGTCTTCACCTTGGGCCATGCTTTTCCTCCGCATTGCCGCACACGCGCTTGGTGCACGGGTCAAGGTTTACGGAAAGCCTTTACGCAAGGATGTTTTCTTTGTTGCCAATCACCTGTCATGGCACGACATTCCCATATTGGCTGGTATCACTGGCACCGCCTTCGTTGCGCAGGATGGTGTGCGCGATTGGCCGGTTATTGGCTGGCTTGCAAAGCTCAATCGCACGATTTTTGTCAGCCGAACCGATAAGCAAAATGTCGCCGGTCAAGTTGCCGAGCTGCGCGAAGCGATTGCCGAAAACTGGTCCGTGACGTTGTTCCCCGAAGGCACAACATCGGACGGGCACGGACTATTGCCATTTAAGCAATCGCTGTTTGCGACATTGGCCCCGCCACCCAGACCGATGATGATCCAACCGGTATTGCTCGATTTCGGTAAGGTCGGGCCGGACATCGCGTGGCTCGGTGAAGAAACTGGCTGGGAAAGTGCATGGCGCGCTTTCACTCGGCCGGGCAGTTATGACGTTGGTGTGCACTTCCTTGAACCGTTTGATCCTAGCCTACTTGCCGATCGCAAAGTGGTGTGCGCACTTGCACGTTCACTACTTGCAACTGCCTTGTCAGCCACACTTGGCTTTGGTGTGTCGTAAGAGGCTGGCGACCAGTCAGCCCCGGCATGAGGCTTTGGCGCAGCCAATTATGCGGTCAAACTAGACATAACTTACCGCAAAATAATTCACTCAATTACCCAAATTTTTCAATTGTGGTGATGTGCGCACGGCGCTCTAACTTTCACTTGAATTCGTGGCAATCTTGTTATCTTTGACTGTCAAGCTGACGCTTTGATCTCACGATAGAACCATCTGGGGATGAACTAGGCGCTATCATGAAAATCGGATTTATTGGCCTTGGCAATGTTGGCGGAAAGCTGGTGGGGAGCCTGATCCGCAACGGACATGATGTGACCGTTCGCGATCTTGATGAAGCGCTCGTCGCCGAATATGTCGGACGCGGCGCAAAATCCGCAGAAACACCAAAGGAATTGGGTGAAGCGGTCGATCTAATCGTGACTTGCCTGCCCTCGCCCACCGCAAGTTCGGCTGTGGCCGAAGGCGAAGACGGCTTCCTGCAAGTAATGCGCCCGGGGCAGGTGTGGCTCGAAATGAGCACAACCGATCATAGCGAAATCATCCGTCTGGGAGCCCTTGTCGAAGCGCGCGGCGCGATGTTCATGGAATGCCCGGTTTCTGGCGGCTGCCACCGTGCCGATACCGGCAATATCGCAATTTTTGCAGGCGGCCCGCGCGCGGCGTTCGAGTTCGTTTTGCCGGTTTTGACGACAATGGGACGGCGCATATTGCATACGGGTGAATTGGGGACCGCTTCGCAGTTAAAAGTGATGACCAATTATCTATGCACAGTGCACCTTGTGGCGCTGGCCGAGGCCTTGACGACGTGCAAAGCCATCGGACTGGACATGAACACGACCTATGAAGCGATCAGGATTTCGTCGGGCAACAGCTTCGTCCACGAAACCGAAAGTCAGGTGATCCTGAATGGTAGTCGTGACATCAATTTCACGATGGATCTGGTGAGCAAGGACGTTGGGTTGTTCGACAAAATTGCCCATGCGGCCAACGTACCGGTTGAGCTATCTCCATTGATCGTAAAAATCTTCAAGGAAGGCGAAGCGGCTTATGGTCCGCGGGAGTTTTCGCCGAATATCATCCGCCGTTATGAAGAACCGCTGGGTATAAAAGTATTGGGCACTGGTTTTCCAGCCGACATGGTTGATGATGAACCCGAAGAGTCTGGCTATGAAGTTGTGCCGAAACGCTAAACAGCCGCGATCAAACGGCTTTCTTCAACATTCTTAGTCACCCAATCCATGAACGTGCGGATACGTAGATTTTCCTTCATGTCTTTGCGACAGATAAGCCCCCATGCGCCGGGACAAACCGCTTTATGCGCTATGGGTTGGACAAGTCGGCCTGCAGCCATA
>JANMPK010000295.1:0-11210 GCA_031369825.1 Sphingomonadales bacterium | reverse complement strand
CGAGAAGATCACGGTGGTGCCCGCTGCCGCCTCACGCTTGATCAGTTCCTCGAGCTTGGCCTGGTTGATCGCGTCGAGCCCCGAGAAGGGTTCGTCGAGAACGATCAGCCGGGGCTTGTGGATGATCGTACCGAGCAATTGCACGGTTTGCGCCATGCCCTTGGACAGTTGCCGGATTTGCCGGTCGGCAGCATAACCAAGCCCCGCTTCTTCAAGCAATGCGCGGCCTTTTTGTGTGCCTTCCTTCAAAGACAATCCGCGCAGCGCACCCATGAAAGCGATGGTATCGACCGCGCGCATTGACTGGTAAAGACCACGTTCTTCGGGGAGGTACCCAACATTGCGCGATTGCGAAATTGGTCGGTCTGAACCCAGCAAAGTGCGGGTGCCAGCATCGGGATCAATAATCCCGAGCAATGTGCGCAACATCGTTGTCTTGCCAGCGCCATTGGGGCCAAGGATGCTGTAAATGCTGCCTTCGGGAACAGCGAGGTCGACGCCGTCAACCGCGCGGAAACCATCAAATTGTTTGACAAGACCATGTGCCTCGATTGCATTCATTGTGAATCTTGCCCCGGATTGCGTATATGGCGTGAATAGGGAGCCTGCGTGAAGCAACACAAGACAAATTTGGTTAATGCCTCGATTCTTGAGCAGCTGAAAGAACGCGCCGCTGCCGAGGGCTTTGCCGCTTGCGGGGTTGCGCCGGGGGTGTTGGTGCCAGCGGCAGGAGAACGCTTGCGTAAGTGGCTCGCGGATGGCTGTCACGGCGATATGCTATGGATGGCAAGCCGCGCGGAGCAGCGTGCCAGCCCCGAAGCTTTATGGCCAGAGGTCAAATCGGTGATCATGCTGGGTATGAGCTATGCACCTGCCAATGATCCGATGGCGCTCGCTGAATATGCTGATCGTGCGCGCGTGTCGGTCTATGCGCAGGGCCGCGATTATCATGATGTGGTGAAGGGTGCGCTGAAGCGGTTGGCGGGGTGGCTGGCGCATGAAGCCGGGGTTGGGGTGAAGGTATTTGTTGATACTGCACCTGTGATGGAAAAGGCTTTGGCGGAGGCGGCTGGCATCGGTTGGCAGGGCAAGCACAGCAATGTCGTGAGCAAGGAACATGGCAGCTGGCTGTTTCTGGGGGCGATTTATACGACCGCCGAACTGGAGTCGAGCGAGGCTGGCGAAGACCGTTGCGGGTCGTGCCGTGCGTGCCAAGACATTTGCCCGACCGATGCCTTTCCCGCGCCATACCGCGTCGATGCGCGGCGCTGTATTTCCTATCTGACCATCGAGCATAAGGGGCCGATCCCGCATGAATTTCGCGCGGCCATCGGCAACCATATTTATGGTTGCGATGATTGTCTTGCGGTATGTCCTTGGAATAAATTTGCCGAGAGCGCGGCGGCGAACAAGGCGTTTTTGCCGCGCGCCGAATTGGTTGCGCCCCGGATTGCCGATCTTCTGACGCTGGACGATGCTGCCTTCAGAACGCTGTTCGCAGGATCGCCGGTTAAACGGACCGGGCATGACCGTTTTGTGCGCAATGTTTTGATAGCGGCGGGCAATAGCGGGGATGCGGATTTGGTTCCTGCGGTCGTGGCGCTGCTAAACGATCCGGCTCCTATATTGAGAGGCGCAGCGGTTTGGGCACTGGCGCAGCTGGACAGACGACGGGCTGAAACCGAACGCGCCAAGCGACTGTCGGGTGAAATTGACGGCGATGTGATGACAGAATGGGCGCTGGTCTAACGTTGCTGCAACGCATCGACACACAAAGCGCGGTCCACCGCTGCGCCGTCGCTGCGCCGGGCATCGACATAAGTCACGATCTCGGTTCCATTTTTGCCATCGGAATAAAGATAGGCGTCAAGCACACAGGCCTTGCCGACAAATTGCAGCTTGCGGCCATTGACCTCGACGATGTCCAACCGCGGTTCGCCGAACAGCCGTTTCAGCGCGCCAATGTCTTTGCCCATCACCGCCTCCAAACCGCGTTTGTCGATTGCGGGACGGGCAGGGTAGGCAGTGGCAGGCTTTTCACGCGGAGCCGCCGGTTTGGCGGGCGGCACGACACTCGCTGCGCAGGATGTCAGTGCCAAAGACGCCAAAATTAGTCCCGCAAACTTCATGAAATACCCTTTGCATTGCCGTGCACAAGATGCACCGCCATTGCTGTTGCTACAACCGGCACCAATAGATTCACAAACGGGATGAGAATCGCCGCCGTCCCCATTAAGCCGAGCAACAAGCGGGGTAGCTTGGAAATAGAGCCATGCCCCTTGCCGTGACGGGCGATCAGCATATCCTCCAAATCGCGGCCGAGCAGCAACGCGTTCACCGCCAAAAACGCTATCGCAGTGCCAACGCCGGTGATCAGCAGCAGGAGATATACCGGTAAAGCGAGTAGATTATAACCAATCACCCGCGCGACCGACCGTAGCGCCATCGTCACACCTGTTGCCAAGCCCGGCCTTTGCCCCAGCTTAGCGTGGTCCGGATAATGCCGGTCCTCGACCGCATCAATGATATCGTCGGCGAAAATCCATGTGATAGCGACCGCGACCACACGGAACAGCAATACGCCGGACAGCAACAGCAAAGCGAAGGATGCCAGCGCCGACAGGCTACCGTCATCGCGCCATCCGAAATAAGCAAATACCATATCAAGCGCATACCAAAGGCCAACACCGAGCGCGCCGAACACCAATATTGTGAGGATCACTACCTTAACCAGCAGCATGGCAACACGCCGGTCGGACAGGCTTTGGAAAGACAGCATTAACGCGCGGATCATATCATCATCCATAGCTTCACCGCGCTGTTGGTCAATTGGCTTGCCGCCAAAGCCCGAGGCCGCTAGGGCGCGCCAAACCAATTTCAGGGATTAATATGACCGAAACCCGCTACGATGTTCTCGCCATCGGCAATGCAATTGTCGACGTGATTGCCGAAACCGACGATGCTTTTATTACAGCAGAGCAATTGACCAAAGGCGGCATGACCTTGATTGATGCCGACCGTGCGCAGTCATTATACGATGCTATGGGTCCGGCACGCGAAATCAGCGGCGGTTCGGCTGCCAATACGCTGGCTGGCCTCGCACGGCTTGGCCACAAGACGGCCTTTATCGGTCAGGTCGCTGACGACCAGTTGGGCGATGTTTTTGCGCATGACATCCGCGCTGGCGGTATCGCCTTCGACATCCCGGCCCGGCCCGGTCAGCCGCCGACCGCGCGCTGCCTGATTTTGGTCACGCCAGATGCGCAAAGGACGATGAACACGTTTCTGGGAGCATCGCAGTTTCTGCCCGCCAAGCTGATCGACAAAGAACTGATCGAAAGCGCCGCGATCCTCTATCTTGAGGGTTATTTATGGGACCCCGAAGAACCCCGCGCCGCGATGCGCACTGCGATTGACGTCGCGCGGGCGGCGGGTCGCAAGGTCGCGCTCACTTTGTCCGACGCCTTCGTCATTTCGCGGCACGGACCGGATTTTCTGGCTGAAATGGATGCGGGGCGGATTGACATTTTGTTTGCCAACGAGATCGAAATTTGTGCGTTACATGGCAGCGAAGATTTTGAGGCGTCGGTGGCCGCCATTGCCGCAAAGGTCCCGCTGCTGGTCGTAACCCGAGGCGAGCATGGCGCGATTGCGGTACAGGACGGCGTGCGCACCGAGGTGTCTGCTGAGCCGGTGACCAAGCTGGTTGACACCACCGGTGCAGGCGACTTGTTCGCTGCCGGCGTGTTTGCAGGTTTGGCGCAGAACCGTGCTATGGCTGATTGCCTGACGATGGGTGCGGTGTGTGCTGCCGAGGTCATCTCGCATTATGGCGCGCGGCCAGAGGCGGATATCGCGGCGTTAGTGAAGGCGCGGTTGGGCTAATCCTTGGTTTTGCGGAACAGCACGCGGTCTTCGGGGCCGAAGCCTTTGGTCCAGATAATCCAGCCATAAAGCCCCAGGATCGCGGGAACGCCGATGGTCAGTTCCACCCATTCAAAACGGGCGGGCACGCTGACGATGATGACGCCAAGCATGGCAGCGGCAATCGCCGCCCACACCAATGCACCGCGCCATATGCTGAGCCGTTCACCGAGCAATCGTCCGAGCAGTCGTCCCTTGATGATCGAGCCGAGGCCGAGTGCCAGCATCAAGCCGCAGGCAACGGCTGCGGCTTGATATAGGCCGCGTATTTCTGGCTTTATCGGTAAAATATCGACCAGCTGTATAAGTCCTATGCTGAGCAACGCTTGCACCACCAGCATACCGAGTGAAATCAGGAAATTGCGGTGGCGTGCAATATAGACCAAAGCGGCTTCGCTAACGACAGCTGTGGCAGCGGCGGCTTCGGCGGCGAGAAGAAACGCTAGCGCTCCGGTACCGCCGACAAATTCGGGGCCAATCAGCCCCATCACCGCTTCGCCCGGAATCCCCAACGCTAGCGCGATTCCGGCTTGCGCGGCGATGATCCAGAAACCGACCTGGCTCACATGCTTGGCAATTTCAGCGTAGTTTTTGGTCTGTAGGTTGCGGGTGATGACCGGCCCCAATATCGGGTCAAAACTACTTTTCAGCTTCTGCGGCAGGCTCGCTACCTGCTGAGCAATATAATAGATACCGACGACCGCTGGCGATGCGAACAGGCCAAGGATTGCCAGATCCAGCCGCCTGCTGCCCCATTCGGCTGCATCAGCGGCAGCGAGCGGCAAATTACGACGTGCGAGTGCGGTGAGTTCGACCGGATTGGGTCGCCACCCCCAAGGCAGGCCATAGCTGCGCCAGAGCGGCCATAATGCCACCAGCAAAGCTGCCACGAGCGACGCGACATAGGATAGGATCAACCCGTCACGCGCGGAGTAAAAATAGAGCGCACCTGCCGCTATGCTGATCGTCCACGGCTCGACAATTGCACGTGCACGCACGGCTGAAACGATATCGAACCGGTAAGCCAATGCAGCGAGCGCGATATCGGTTACGACGATGACAAAAATCATCAGCGGCAAGAATCGGTCAAGACCATTTATGCCGCTATTGGGAAACATCAACTGCGGCACAGCGATCAAAAACGCTGCGCCCAAAGCCGATGCCAGCATAGAGATCAGCAAGCCATCTGCGACCATATGGGAATGTGGCCGGTCGTCGCGGGCAAGCAGTTCGGCAAGGCCCCGGCGCAAGCCCATCGTAGCCAGCTGGGCAACAAATTCGACGATCAATATCGCATAAGCAAAGCGGCCCAACGCTTCGGGTCCGTATAAACGTCCCGCAATAAACAGGAACGGTATGCGTGCTGCGAGACGCAGCACAAACCCCATGACATTGGTGCGCCCGCCTTTGGCAAGTGCCGCAATATCATCTTCATCGGTTCTAGCAGCTGTCAATCTTACACCCCTGTTTGCCAAACTTAGCGCAACATGTGGCGCGTTACCAGCTTTCGGCCTTTAGCGGGCGAGCGAGCAAGGCCTGCACCACTTCGGCAACGGTCGCCTTGCCCTCCAGCAAGGCACAAACGGCGCTCACTATCGGCATATCGACGCCCAGAGTCTGTGCCGATTGCAACAACACCGGGGCGGTAAAAGCCCCCTCCGCCACGCTGCGTCGGTCGGCCAGCAAATCGGCTGCCGCCCGTCCTTGCCCAAGCCCGCGTCCGAGCGAAAAATTGCGCGAATTTTCCGATGAGCAGGTCAGCACCAAGTCGCCAAGCCCTGACAGCCCGGAAAGCGTTTCTGCCCTTGCCCCGCGCGCCAGCCCATAACGCTGCATTTCGGCAAAGCCGCGTGCAATGAGCGCCGCCCTAGCATTCAAACCAAGCCCTGCCCCATCAACCACGCCGCAACCAATGGCGAGAACATTTTTGACCGCCCCGCCGATTTCAGCACCAACAACATCGTCGGTCCAATAAGGCCGAAAATGCGGTGCCGCGATTAGCCGCATCAAGCTGGCACCGAGCGCCTGATTTGCGGTCGCCAATGTGATTGCGGTTGGTTTGCCCGCTGCCACTTCATGCGCAAAAGTCGGGCCTGATAAGACTGCCAGCGGATTGTCGGGCCGCACTTCAGCCGCGATATCGGACACCAGCATCTGCGTGTCAGCCTCGATCCCTTTGGCGCATAGCAACAAAGGCACGTGGTTATCGAGCAGTGCCTCCAACGTTGCGCGCACATGTTGCGCAGGCGTAACGATCAGAAGCGCGCCGCAGCCTGCCATCTCGGAAAGCTCACCGGTGGCGCGTATGGTTGGTGACAGCTTTAGCTTAGGAAGAAATGCTTGGTTCTCGTGTGTAGAATTGATGCCTTTGACGACCTCGTCCTCGCGCGCCCAGATGAGCACATCATTATGGATTTGTGCCATAACCGTAGCCAGTGCCGTGCCCCAAGCGCCGCCACCGATTACGCCAACTGGATAATCTTTCTTGCTCATGCTTTCACCCCGGCTCCTCTGGCGGGCGCTGCGTCTGGGTCCAAAGGCCAACGAGGCCGCGCGACAAAATCGAGACCGTCTGTCAGCCCAGCCGCAAACCGCTCTGCACCTGCCCAAGCGATCATCGCGCCATTGTCTGTGCACAACCAAAGCGGCGGCGCGACAAAACGCATGCTGCGCGTCTCGGCAATTCCTGCGAGCAGGGACCTGATTGCGGTGTTGGCCGCAACGCCGCCAGCCACCACCAATGCCGCCAAAGGAGCAATGCGGTCGAGTGTGTAAGTCAGCCGATCCTTAAGGAAATCGACCACCGCCTGCTGGAACGAGGCGGCAATGTCATTGACCGAATATTGCCCGGATTCATGCGCGCGCACCACCGCACTTTTCAGGCCGGCAAAGGAGAAATGCGGCTCGTCTGCTCCCTTAAGGGGCCTAGGCAGTGGCACTAACTTTGCATTGCCCTTGGCAGCCGCTCGTTCGACCGCTGGCCCGCCGGGAAAACCCAGGCCCAATATCTTGGCGGTCTTGTCGAATGCCTCACCAACCGCGTCATCAATCGTCGTCGCCAGCCGGTCATATTGTCCGATGCCGCGCACGCGTAACAACTGGCAATGCCCGCCCGACACCAACAACAACAGATAGGGAAAATCGAGGTCGGGGTCGACCAAGCGCGGTGACAGCGCATGACCCTCCAGATGGTTGACCGCGATCAAAGGCTTGCCTGCCGCCATTGCCAGCGCCTTGGCGGTTACCAATCCCACCATTACTCCGCCGATCAGCCCGGGTCCTGCGGTGGCGGCAATCGCGTCGACATCGGCCAATGTCATTCCGGCATCGGCCAAAGCGGTTTGCACCAATGGTGTCATCAGCTCGGCATGTGCGCGTGCGGCAATTTCCGGCACGACGCCGCCGAAAGCGCGGTGGTGATCCTCTTGCCCTGCCAACGCATGCGCATATATCTTCCGGTCTGACCCGACAATTGCCGCTGCAGTTTCGTCGCAACTGGATTCGAGGCCGAGGATAATTGTCATTCCGCTTTCCCATAGGTGTCCGTCTCGTTATGAACAAGCCGCATGACGACCGCTGCTTTTTCATCCGCCCGCCCTTTACGTATCGGCACGCGCCGCTCACCGCTCGCCTTGGCGCAGGCAGAGATGACTGCGGCTGCCATCAGGTTGGCGCACGGCCTGGCCGAAGATGCGGTCATGCTGGTTCCGATGCTTGCCAGTGGCGACAAGATTCAGGACCGGCCCTTGGCTGATATCGGCGGCAAAGCTCTGTGGACTAAGGAACTTGAACGCGCGCTTGTTGATGACCAGATCGACGTTGGCGTGCATTCCATGAAGGATGTAGAAACTGTCCGGCCTGACATTTTCACCATTGCCGCAATGCTACCCCGCGCCGACGTGCGCGACCGGTTGATCGGCGCGGCGTCGGTTGACGCTTTGCCACAAGGTGCAAGGGTCGGCACCTCAAGCCCGCGCCGCGCCGCGCAGATGTTGCGGCTGCGGTCCGATCTGCGGATTGTTCCCTTGCGTGGTAATGTCGCCACCCGGCTAGCACGGATCGAAGCGGGTGAGGCGGATGCGACGCTGCTTGCCGCTGCTGGCCTTGATCGTTTGGGGATGGGCAATACCGGCCATGTGATTGCGGCCGAACAGATGCTGCCCGCAGCATCGCAAGGCGCAGTTGGTATTGACAGGTTGACCGCCCGCAAAGACCTTGCGCCGTTGCTGGCAGCGATCAACCATGTCCCGACATTCACTGCTGTGATGGCGGAGCGCGCCTTTCTGGAAGCTCTGGGCGGCAATTGCCATTCACCAGTTGCGGCGCTTGCGACGATGGCGGACGATATGATTGATCTTATGGCGCAGGCGTTCAACGCCGATGGCAGCCATATGCAGGCGGGCCATATCCGCTTTGCGGTTGACGATTACCGCGCACCGGCGCGCCTTGCTGCTGACATGCTGGCGGGTGCGCACCTTAGCATCACCGCGCTTTTCAATCCGTGAAGCTGCTCGTCATCCGCCCGCAACCGGGGGCCGATGCGACCGTTGCAAGGGTTCGGGCGGCAGGTCATGAAGCATTCCTGATGCCGTTGTTTGAAGTCCAGCCTGTGGCATGGGATGTACCTTCGTCCGAAACTTATGATGCCTTGCTGCTGACCAGCGGCAATGCTGTTCGGGCAGCGGGTGAGGGGCTTGATATTGTGCGTGAACTGCCGGTCTTCGCAGTGGGATCAGCGACCGCGCGCACCGCTACCGATTGCCACTTGACCATAAAAGCAACTGGTGAGACTGGCGTTGCCGACCTGCTCGGCCTAGCGCAAGCGGCAGGTCATCGGCGCCTGCTCTGGCTGGCAGGCGAAGACCGTATATCGGTATCTGTGCCGGATGAAATGACGCTTGATGTCCGCATCGTCTATCGCAGCAGCGCCATATCCGCCCAAAAAGATTTTGCCGATCAAGTCCATGCTGCCAATATAATTTTGTTACATTCTCCTCGCGCTGCCCACCATTTTGGCGAGCTTTGTGATGCACAAGCTGTTGATCGCGCAGGCCTAACGCTCGCCGCTTTATCGCCCACCATAGCCAAAAGCGCGGGTTCGGGGTGGAGAACGATCATTACCGCGCCCGCACCCAATGACGCATCGCTCTTGTCGCAACTGCAAAGTTGCTTTACAAATAACGATTGCGACCCTTAACTGCTATCCGAAGAAGAGGGGACTAAATGAACGATTATGCAATGGCGGCCCCGTCGCCAAGTGGTGGTATGAAGTTCAAGCATATCCTTATAATGTTGGTGCTCGCTTTTGTTGGCGGCATCATTGGCGCAGGCTGGTTGGCAAATCAGCTGGGCTATTGGGATGGCAACTTTACTTTGGAGGCTGCGGCTGTCCCTAAAACCGCAGCCGTTCCTGTAATACCGCCATTTTCAAACGTGGCTCCGCCCGATGATACCGTCACCAGCATTGAAAACCGACTGACCCAGATCAACGCCGATGCCGCTGCGGCTTCTGGTAATGCCGCGCGCGCCGAAGGGTTGCTCGTTGCCTTTGCTGCACGCCGCGCGATTGATAGCGGTGCGGCATTGGGTTATCTCGCCGATCAATTGCGCTTACGCTTTGGTACAAGCCAGCCGCAAGCTGTGGCAACGATTTTGGCGGCATCACAAGCGCCGGTGACACTCGAAATATTGCAAGCCGAATTACAATCGCTGGATAATGTGTTGCTAACCGGCAACCGCGACGCTGGTGTTTGGGCAACCGTCAGCAAGGAGTTGTCAGAGCTTTTCGTGCTTCGCAAGGACGGTGCGCCATCGCCTGCACCGACCCAAAGGCTGCTCCGAGCGCATACTCTGGTTGAATCAGGCAATATCGGCGGTGCCATATTCGAAGTATCTGCGATGCCTGGTGCGCCCGCTGCGCAAGACTGGCTGGCCAAGGCTCGGCGTTACAATCAGGCGCGTAAAGCGCTTGATATATTGGAACGCAGCGCAATCATAGCACCTGCCCCGTTGCCCGCTATGATTGCACCAGTGGCCCCTATTGTCGAAGACAGTGCGCCGCTCACCTCACCAGTGGCCCCATGAATTTTTCAAGACAATTGCTGTCATAAATCTTTCATAAATATCGAAAGCGCATATATCCGGGTTATGGCAACCCGATTCTCAGCATTTTCCAAAACGACCAGTCCCGTGCAGGCAGGTAATTTTGCTCCCGCATTGCCCTTGCTGGCACGCGAAGCGCTGTCCTTTGCCTATATGCGGACCAGCGCAGCTTTTGCTTCGACAGTGTGCTTGGATGTCGCAGGGGCAGGGCGTGCCGTCATGGTCCTGCCCGGCTTTATGGCATCTGATCAGACAACATCGCGCCTGCGCAGGTCGCTTGCGGGCGCTGGTTTTGAGGCTCATGGCTGGGGTCTGGGACGGAATAAGGGTATTAAAGCCGATATTTTTCAGCGGCTGGATGACCGGATTAGTGCATTATCCATTGACGCCCCGCTGACCTTGGTGGGGTGGAGCCTCGGCGGGCTTATCGCGCGTGAATATGCAAAACATGCACCTGACCGCGTTGCAAAAGTGGTGACATTGGGCAGTCCGTTCTCGGGCGACTTGCGCGCCAACAATGCGTGGCGGATTTACGAATTTGTCGCTGGTCATAAAATTGACGCACCGCCAGTTGCAGTGACGCTGGCGGAAAAACCACCTGTGCCCACGTGCGCATTCTGGTCGGCACAAGACGGCGTGGTTGCTCCCAATTCGGCTCGCGGTCTGCGCCATGAATCTGATCGCCGGATTGAGCTTGGCTGCACCCATATGGCGTTTGTCGCGCGGCCCGATGCGATCAGGGCGATTGCCAAGGCGATTGTAACTTAAACCGCGACAGTCACTATAACCTCGTCACCCGCAACCAATCCTTCGGCTTTGCGCACAACTGCTTTCACTGGTAGCAGCCAGCCTTTGCTCCCCTTTTCGGGAAAGATTGAGGTTTGCCATGTCGTGCCGCCGATGGTTGCAGTGACTTTTATCGCGCCCCACCCGCGTTTCCGGCCAAACTCCAACCGCCGCATCAGCGCGAGCGCGTGGATGGCTTCAGCTGCCTCGCCCTTTATGGTCAGGAAATGCCAGCTGGCTGGTGCTTTGTCGGTTTGCCAAAGCCAAAGGGTGGCGCGGATAATGTGGGTCTCCGTACTCACTTCACCGCTTTACGCCGCACTGGCACAGGGATGTTGCAAATGTCCGCCCCGCCCGCAGGCTGGATGAAGAACGCATCGCGACGGTTGGCGCGGGCG
>JANMPK010000444.1:0-12321 GCA_031369825.1 Sphingomonadales bacterium | reverse complement strand
GAGCAGGAAATTAAAGCAAAATTTTGGAAAGCCCTTAAGTCGGATATGACCATGTTTCTTGGCATAGCCGAGGGAAAAGACGGTCATGCGCGACCAATGACGGCGCAGCTGGATGATGAAGGCCAGGATAGCGATAGCTATCACGGTCCTATCTGGTTTTTCACATCCACCGACAATCATCTGTACCAGCAAATCACCACAGGCTCGCGAGCGATGGCGCACTTTACGTCGAAGGGCCATGATGTCTGGGCAACGGTTCATGGTGACCTTTCGCAAAGCCACGATCGCGTGGTGATCGACCGCTTGTGGAACCGCTTTGTTGCGGCCTGGTATGAAGGCGGCAAGGACGATCCCAAGCTGGCGCTCATCAGGCTCGACCCGGAAAAGGCGGAAATCTGGATCGATGCATCGAGTATCGTTGCAGGTATCAAGATGCTGTTGGGGATCGACCCAAAGGAAGATTACAAGGACAAGGTAGCCGAAGTAGCGCTTTGAACCATCAAACGGGTGGGATGATTTTCCCGCCCGCAAAGCTGAAGCCATTTTCGCGGTCCTCGGCGAGTAATGCAGGGCCGTCTAGGTCAACCCACGCTGCGCGCTGCGCCAAGACGAATGCTGGTGCGATGCCGAGGCTGGTGGAGAGCATACAGCCGACCATGATTTTCAGGCCCGCCGCCTCTGCCGCCTCTGCAATTTTCATCGCTTCGGTAAGCCCGCCCGCTTTGTCGAGCTTGATGTTTACGCCATCATAATAAGGCGCGAGCCGCTCCACATCGGCGGCGCTTTGGCAACTTTCGTCGGCGAGTATTGGTAACGGTGATTTGACGCCCGCCAGCATCGCATCATGCCCATCCGGTACCGGCTGTTCGATCATTTCGACCCCGAGCTCAGCCAGCGCAGCTGCCTCCGCCGCTATATCCAACCCGCCCCAGCTTTCATTGGCATCGACGACCAACCGCGCAGTTGGTGCCCCTGCGCGAACTGCCGTCACGCGCGCGCGGTCACCGTCTCCGGTCAATTTGAGTTTAAGCAAGCCATAGCCCTTGACCGCAGCCTTTGCCGCATCGGCCTCCATGACCGCCGCTTCGCCTAACGAAATGGTAAAGGCGGTTACAAGCAGCTTCGGTTCGGTAGTAAGTCCGGTATAGCGCCACAACGGTATCCCCGCCGCTTTCGCAGAAACATCCCATAATGCGCAATCGACCGCATTGCGTGCCGCACCGGGTGGCAGCAGGAACTGCAGCAGGGCACGCGCGGTATCGACATCCACCTGCTCCAGATCACCTAAAACCGATTCGACCTGCGCCAAGCAGCTTTCGGCACTCTCGCCCCGGTAATAAATCGCGGTGCCCTCGCCCATTCCAATATGGTTGCCATCGCTGACCGCGACCACCAGAACGTCGACATAGGTCTTTGCCCCGCGCGCAATGATGAACTGCCCGGCAACCGGCCAGCGTTCAACCGTAGCGGAAATACGCAAAGTCATCTATCTGACATGACATGAAATTTCTGGGAACAATAGTCCATAATATCAAAGTGCAGGCGCATACCGTCTGGCTCTGTGCGCGCGACCCGGCGCTTGGTTGGCCGTTAAGGATTTTTGCCTTGGCTATTGCCGGCTACGCCTTGTCGCCGATTGACCTTATACCGGATTTCATACCTGTCATCGGTTTGCTTGATGATGCGGTCTTGATACCGGCGGGTATCTGGCTGTTCTGCAAGCTGGTCCCGCCCGAAATTTTTGCGCGCAATCTACAATTGGCGCAGGCTGCCAGCAGCCGTCCGATCAGCAAAATGGCTGCCGCAGCAATTATAGTGCTGTGGACTTTGCTCGCTGTCTGGCTGGCCTATATATTCGACCTACACCACTATTTTTAATTGTGAGAGGCGATCCAGTCCTCAACCACCGGGGCAATCTTGTCACGCCATTTGCTGCCGTTGAAGATACCATAATGGCCAACTTCGGGGGCGAGGTGATATTTTTTGTGGCTCTCGGTCAGGTTGGTGGCGATAGTCAAGGCCGACTTGGTCTGACCCACACCGCTAATATCATCACGCTCGCCTTCGATGGCGAGCAACGCAATGTCGGTGATCGCCTTTGGATCGACCAACTTGCCGCGGTGCATCATCTCACCCTTGGGCAGCAAATGCCGCTGGAACACGACATCGACGGTTTGCAGATAGAATTCGGCCGTCATGTCACAGACCGAACGATACTCATCGTAAAATTCTTTGGTGGCATCGGCACTGTCGTCATCGCCAACGACCAGATGTTTGAACATTTCCCAGTGGCTGTTCATATGGTTGCCAAGGTTCATCGTCATGAAGCCACCAAGCTGCAAGAAACCTGGATAAACCTTGCGTCCCGAACCCTGATAATTCGCAGGAACGGTTGCAATGACATTTTGCTGGAACCACGAATGCGGGCGTTCAGTTGACAATGTATTGACCGCAGTCGGTGCTTCGCGGGTGTCGATGGGACCACCCATCATTGTCAATGTTTTGGGGCGGCAGGGGTTTTTGTCTGCGCTCATCACCGCAGCGGCGGCGTAACAGGGTCCAGACGGCTGGCACACCGCGAGCATATGCGCCCCGGGACCGATATGCTCCAGAAACCCGACCAAATAATCGACATAATCATCGAGATCGAAATGGCCATCCTTCAACGACACATCGCGGGCATCGCGCCAGTCGGTGATATAGACGTCATGGCCGGGCAACATGCGCTCAACAGTGCCGCGCAGCAGCGTAGCATAATGGCCCGACATCGGCGCGACGATCAGCAGCTTGGGCTGATCCGTAGGCGCGCCGTCGCGGATGAAATGTTTAAGCTGGCCGAACGGTTTGCGGCATTCGATCTTTTCGGTGACTGCGACCGGTTTGCCTTTAATGAAAGTGGTGCCTAGGCCAAAATCAGGCTTGCCACGCGCCATCGCGGCATGTGCGAACACATCGAGCGCCGATGCGATAACCGAACCGACCCCGAGATAGGAAAGCGGATTGGCCGCACTGTTCAGCCAATTGACCTGAATCTGCGCCAAATAGCTTGCACCCGCCATCCAATTTTTCTGAATTTCATAACCTGTATACAGCATGTAATAATCCCTGTTGTCCTGCCCCGACGGTGCGTGTTTGATTATTTTTGAGCCACTAAAGAGCAAACATAGGCATGATTTGTGCGGTGCACCATATTAAAATGCAACTAATTTAACCGTTAGTCGCTTTTTGGGGCGTTGTTAGTCCGGCAACCGACTGCTAGGCGGGCCACATGACCGATAGCGCACCTAGCATAGCCGACACAGTAGTAACCGAGATCCAAGAAACCGAAGCGTTGCCAGTGCCTGCCTCGCGCAAGTTGGGGCAGCTGCGGATGATCGCGCATTTCGCCAGCCATTATCCAAGGCAAATTTTATACGCGGCGGTTGCGTTGGCAATTGCCGCTGCGGCAACTTTGGCCATACCGGCCGGGTTTCAAAGGATTATCGACAAAGGCTTTATTGCCAGTGGCGGTGATATCGACCCGTATTTCCGCTATCTGCTAATGATTGTTGCCGTACTTGCGGTTGCAACCGCGCTGCGTTTCTATTTCGTCAGCTGGCTCGGCGAGCGCGTGGTTGCCGATGTACGCATTGCTGTGCAGAAAAACCTTTTGCGCCTCGCCCCGCGTTTCTTCGAAGAAAACCGCCCGGCAGAAATCGCCAGCCGTATGACCGCCGACACCGCAGTGATCGAACAGATTGTAGGCACCACAGTGTCAGTGGCCGCACGCAATCTGGTGATCGGCATTGGTGGCATCGTCTATTTGTTCACGCTTGCGCCAAAACTGACGGCTGCCTTGCTCGTCGGAATTCCGGTGGTGATCTTGCCCATCGTTTTTATCGGGCGGCGGCTGGAAAAGGCATCGCGTTCATCGCAGGATCGCGTTGCCGACATCGGCACAATCACATCGGAATCGCTTGGCGCGCTGAAGATTGTTCAGGCCTTTGGTCAAGAAGGCCGCGAACATATCCGTTTTTCAGACGCCGTGGAAAGCACCTTCACCGCCGCCAAACGCCGCATCGGCCTGCGTGCCATGCTGACTGCCATCGTTATTGCGCTCATCTTCAGCGCGATCACGCTGCTCATGTGGGAGGGTGCAGAAGGCGTGGCCAAGGGTACGATTTCGGGCGGCACCATCGCAGCATTTGTGCTGACCGGGGGTTTGGTCGCAGGGGCATTTGGCGCGCTAACCGAAGTTTATGGCGATCTGGTGCGTGGTGCAGGCGCATCGGGACGATTGGCCGAACTGCTCGCCGCCGAACCCGATATCGCACCACCGGCAAAGCCCGTTGCACTACCCCAGCCACCGCGCGGTCAGGTGAGTTTTGAAGCTGTCCGCTTCCGCTATCCGACCCGGCCAGAAGTCGCCGCACTTGAGAATTTCACCTTGAAGGTCAATCCCGGCGAAACCGTCGCCGTGGTCGGGCCATCGGGCGCGGGCAAATCAACCTTGTTCCAATTGGCGCAGCGTTTCTACGACCCCGAAGGCGGGGTCATCCGTGTAGACGGGGTTGCCCTGACCAGTGCTGATCCAGCAGAAATCCGGGGCCGGATGGCCTATGTGCCCCAAGAAACTGTGCTATTCGCATCGTCAGCCCGTGACAATCTACGCTATGGCAACTGGCTCGCCGATGATGACGCAATCTGGCACGCCGCAGAACAAGCCAATGCCGGTAACTTCTTACGCGAACTACCCCAAGGGCTGGACACTTATCTGGGTGAAGGCGGGGCACGGCTTTCGGGCGGACAGCGGCAACGGATCGCCATCGCTCGCGCCGTCTTGCGCAATGCGCCGATCCTGCTGCTTGATGAAGCGACCAGCGCGCTCGATGCCGAAAGCGAACGCCTCGTGCAGGATGCTCTGGAGCATCTGATGCAAGACCGCACAACCATCGTCATCGCCCACCGGTTGGCAACGGTGCGGTCGGCAGACCGGATTGTCGTGATGGATCAGGGCAAGATTGTCGAAGAAGGAGACCACGCGACTTTGAGCGCCGCTGGGGGTCTTTATGCCCGGCTCGCAAGCTTGCAATTCGACGCCTAAAACGAAGCGCGGATGCGTTCCATCATGTTATGAGGTTCAGGTGCATCAACCACCTGTGCGCGCATTTTGCTGCTCACCCGTTGTAGCCGGAAATACAGGTCTTCGCTCGCCGCGATCAGCGTCTGGGCTTCTTCGGGAAAGCGTGGAACCTGATAACTATCGCTCGCTGGTGCATAGCCCAGATCGCGCCCTTCGCTATCGGCCTCGGTCTGTGAAAGTTCACCTGCACGAAACGCCTTTTGGTTCAGCAACCAGGCAATGCTGTGCATTAACCGCGTTGTGACCTTCAAAGACTCGCATGAAAACGCGACCGAAATCTCAGGCGATAAGTTGCCGCCCATTTGATCACGGTCGAAATAGGATCGCGCCTCATCTGCCAAAAGCATCGCTTCGGTATAAAGCGCGTTCAGCAATTTGGGCGTGAGTTCATGATGCGGTGTTGCCATGTTCGCTTTATGGCAGAGCGCTGCAATGATTGTTAGTCCAAAGCGGCCCGAATTCCGGGCATCTGAACGACTGTGCCGCGATGGAACGATAGCCCGGCAAAGGTAAAATGGTTAAGTCAGGCAATAATGTCGGGGATCAACTGATCCTCCAACCGCATGATGCGGTCCTTCAGCCCCAGTTTCTTTTTCTTGAGCCGCGCAATCTGCAACTGGTCGATCGCGGCTTTCGCCATCAATGCCTGAATTGCGTCGTCAAGATCGCGGTGTTCGATCTTCAGCTGCTCCAATAATTGCTGGTAACCTTCATCGTTCATGATCCCCTCTAACCAGATTGGCATTAACAAGTCATCGCCAAAAAATTAGCGATACGTCGCATCGTGTCGATCTAATCCAAATTGGTTGAAGACAGCGTGATTGATTCATGATTTACTGATGAAGTTAGGTCGTCGAGTCTCAAAAAAGGAGAATAAGGTGAACAACAGCCATATGTCCGCGTTGCGCATGAAGCACGCCGAATTGGAAGACAAACTGGACCGCGAAGAAAATCGACCGCTTCCCGACATTGGCCTGATCCACAGCCTTAAAAAACAGAAATTGCATATCAAGGACGTTATCGCGCAGGAATCTCTTCCAGCGTAATACCGGCTTAGTGCATTAGGGTATCGCTTGCCGAAAACGCATCTGCTAGATGCGGTAAAATGGAAAGTGCGACCCAATCTGCCCGTAACATATTGACCGGCCTGCATGAAGTCATGGCGTCGAAAAGCCATGCACAGGCAAAGCTCAATCATGTCGTCAATATTATTGGTGAAGCACTGTCGAGCGAGGTGTGCTCAATCTATTTGTTGCGTGATGGCGCACTGGAACTGTTTGCCACACGCGGGCTGAATCAGGCGGCAGTGCATGTCACCCGGCTCGGCTATGGTGAAGGCCTTGTCGGCACCATCGCCGAAAATGTCGAAACGCTAAATCTTGATGAAGCAGCAGCGCACCCGAATTTTCGTTACATCCCGGAAACCGGCGAAGAGCGGTTTCACAGCTTTGCCGGAGTCCCGATTGTCCGCGCCGAACGCGCGGTAGGCGTCATGGCGGTCCAGCATGTCGAGCCGCGTAAATATGAAGAGATTGAGATTGAGGCGCTGCAAACCGTGGCCATGGTGCTGTCCGAATTGATCGCCAACGCCGACCTGATCGACGACCCCTATGCTGCGGGCACCCCGGAAACCGGCACGGTTATTCTGACCGGCCTTCCGCTCGTCAAAGGAGCCGCCGCAGGTGTCGCAATTTTCCACCAGCCCAATGTCCGCATCGAACATACCGTCGCCGAAGATACCGAGGCCGAACGTCAACGTGTTTATTCAGCGTTCGACAAGATGCGTGAGCAAATTGACCGGATGGCGAGCCAGATCGATTTTGGCACCGGCGGCGAACATGAAGAGGTCATCGCCACCTATAAGATGTTTGCCTATGACGAAGGCTGGTCACGCCGGATCAACGAAGCGATCGACAGCGGCCTGACTGCCGAGGCCGCAATTGAACGCGTCCAGCAACGCACCCGGATGCGGATGCGACAGATCGACGATCCGTTGCTTGCGGACCGGATGCACGATCTGGAAGATCTGTCGAACCGTCTGTTGCGTATCGTGTCAGGCCAGATGAGCACAGCGGCACAACTGGGTTTGAAGAATGACTCGATCCTGATCGCCCGCAATCTTGGGCCAGCCGAGCTTCTGGAATATGACAAACGCCGCTTACGCGGGGTAATACTGGAAGAAGGCTCGCTGACTGCGCATGTTGTGATCGTTGCCCGTGCGATGGGCATTCCGGTTTTAGGACGGGTTAGCGGTATTCGTCACAAGGTGCGAGACGGCGACATGCTGCTGCTCAACGCTGATGAAAAGAGCGTCATCATCCGCCCTGCTAACGGCACCGAAGAGGTGTTCCGGCGCGACCTCGTTGACCGCCAAAAGAAAAAGGCCCGCTACGCCGAGCTGCGCGATGCAGCATCGGTTACGCTTGACGGCGTTCCAATCACTTTGATGATCAACGCAGGTTTGCGCGACGATATGTCAGCACTGGCGCTGACCGGGGCCGAAGGCGTCGGCCTGTTCCGCACCGAATTCCAGTTCCTGATATCCGCCACTTTGCCGCAGAGGGAACGCCAACAGCGCTTTTACCGTGACGTAATAGAGGCAGCGGGCGACAAGCCGGTTATATTCCGCACGCTCGATATTGGTGGTGACAAAGCGCTGCCCTATCTGAAAGACGAAACATCCGAAGAAGAGAACCCGGCACTCGGATGGCGCGCCCTGCGGCTGTCGCTTGACCATGCCGGGTTGATGAAAGCGCAGGCCCGTGCGCTGATCGAGGCGTCGGCGGGGCGGACATTAAATGTCATGTTCCCGATGGTTTCCGAGCCGTGGGAATTTGATGCCGCCAAAGCGATTTTCGATGGCCAGCTGGCATTTTTGGGTAAGCAAAAAAAGATATTGCCCAGCCGCATCCGCTTTGGCGCGATGCTGGAGGTGCCAGCACTTGCTGAAACGCTTGATGTGCTTTTACCCAAAATCGATTTCCTGTCGATTGGCACCAATGACCTTACCCAGTTCCTGTTCGCCGCAGACCGCGCCGACCCGCGCCTGGCCGAACGCTATGACTGGTTGAGCCCGGCCATATTGCGCTTTCTTGCGCGTGTCATGAAATCGACCGAAGGCCATGATGTCGATGTTGCTGTCTGCGGTGAAATGGGCGGACGGACGCTGGAGGCACTCGCGCTGATCGGGCTTGGTATCAATAGATTGTCAATCACGCCTGCAGCAGTCGGACCGATCAAGGCGATGGTTCGGTCGAGCAACTTTGAAGCTATCAAGGCCAAGATGGCCGAATTGCTTGCATCACCGCCGCAGAACATGCGTGAAGCGCTTGCTTCCTGGGCGGCGGAACAAAAAATTGATCTGGGTTAATCCGTTCTGCATTCCAGTGTAAAATCCTGTCTATGCGCCATTGACATTAGTTTACAGAATGCCATTGTCCGCCCACTGCCCGCAAGAGGCATGGGAGAGCGGGTCAGTGGAGAGTAGCGTGGGTGAAGATTCCCCGAATGAGGACGAATTCCGGTTTCAAACCGTCGGTGAACAACTGAAAGCAGAACGTGAGCGACAAGCGTTAAGTCTTTCGGATCTTGCCGCGCAAACCCGGGTGCCGATGCGGCACCTAGATTCGATTGAAAAATCCGATTTTTCATCCTTGCCAGGGTCGACCTATACGCTTGGCTTTGCCCGATCCTATGCGCGTGCACTGGCTATGGATGCTACCAAATTGAGCAGCGAATTGCGTGAAGAAATGACGCAAAGCGGCCATCAAAGCTATCAGGTGCCGACGCAGAATTATGAACCTGCCGATCCGTCACGCGTGCCATCCAGAACCCTGGCATGGACCGCGGCTGTGGTTGGTGTTGTCTTGATTGCGGCATATTTGATCTGGCGCAGTTCGATGATTGTCGGTGGCGAAACGACAGTTCCCGCAGTCGAAACAGCCCAGATAGCCGCTGGTGATAAAGTCGAAACAGCGCCGGTGACCGCTGATCCTGCCCTTGATGCCAATGGCGAAGTTGTGTTGACCGCAACCGGCGCAGTCTGGGTTAAAATCTATGACGCAGACAATAAACGCTTGTTCGAAAGCGAGATGGTTGCCGGTGACAAATACAGCGTTCCCAAAGATGCCAATAATCCGATGATTGTAACCGGCAGGCCGAACGCGATTTCGGTTAGCATCGGTGGTAAGCCTGTGCCGCCATTGGGGACAGCGGAGCTTACGATCGTTGATGTCGGTATTAGTGCGGCCTCGCTTCTGGCGCGCAAACCCGAAACAGCAAATGCCGCCGGAAAGGATGATAATGCAGTCCGGCCAGCAGGCGATCCGCGCACCTGATGCGGCGCGTCTGACCGGACTTTACACTGAAAAACCGCGATGCCCCTTTATCGTGCGAGTCGGTGGGGCTATAGAACGGATATCAGTGTGGTTTTGGGGAGAATATGGATGAACGTTCGGCTTGTTCTGTTTGGCAGTGCAGCGTTGCTGCTGTGCACCCCTGTTATGTCGCAGGATGCGAATGTCGAAGGTCGCGTGGTCAAGCTCGAAAAGGAAATGCGCGCGGTGCAACGCGAAGTGTTTCCAAACGGTGCTGGCAAATTTTTTGAACCCGAGATCAAGGCTGGTGACACAAAAACGGCGACAACCGGGGCTTCATCAACCGCCGTTGCCGACTTGCTGGCGCGGGTTGATGCTATGGAGACCCAGCTGGCGACCTTGACCGGCCAGGTCGAGCAGCACGGCAACAGCATGCGGTCGATGGAAACGCGGCTAAAGACGCTGGAGGCTGATCTGAAGGCGCAGTCGGCACCCACCGTTTCGGTCGCACCGTCAACCGCCGCCACGACGCCTGTTGCCATAAAACCTGCACCGAAACCTGTGACCACTGCGACGCCAACAACAGCAAAACCGAGCGCTACCCGCACTGCGGCTGTCGCCAAAATTGAACGTCCTGCGACCGGTGACGGCTTCGAAGACGGATATAATTATGGCTACCGGCTGTGGGAGGCGAAGTTTTTTCCCGAGGCACAAGTGACGCTTGACGAAACCGTAAAAAAATATCCCAAGCACAAACGCGCCAGCTATGCGCGAAACTTGCTGGGGCGGTCTTGGTTGGACGACAAGAAACCGGCAACCGCAGTCAAGATTTTCTACGATAATTACAAAAACGACCCGCGGGGTGATCGCGCGCCCGAAAGCTTGTTTTTCTTGGGATCAGCGCTAACCGATCTTGGTAAGACGGCGGAAGCTTGCGAAGCGTTTGGCGAGTTGGCCAAAGCATATCCCGATGCGGCAACTGGCCGACTGGCCGACCGTGTGGCTGCGGGCCGCAGTAGGGCAAAGTGCACATAAATTTGGTCGCTGAAAGCTTCGTTACCCGGTTCAAGGAAGCTATCGGCAAGCTTAGCCAAAGAAATGAGGCGCGACTATTGCTCGCGGTGTCGGGTGGTCCCGACAGCCTAGCGCTTATGCTTCTGGCAAACGCCGCGATGCCTGACCGGATTGCAGCGGCGACCGTCGATCACGGACTCAGACCAGAAGCAGCGGCGGAAGCAGATTATGTGGCAACACTTTGCGCCGAACGCGCAATACCGCACCGTATCTTACGCCCAGAGTTGCCGATTAACGGCAATATCCAGTCAGAGGCACGCCGGGCGCGTTATGCTTTGCTTGAGCAGGCAGCAGATGAAGCCGATTGCAGCTTGATCGCCACCGCCCATCATGCCGACGACCAGCTGGAAACATTATTGATGCGTTTGGCGCGGGGCAGCGGGGTTGACGGCATGTCCGGGGTCAGACCGCGCAACGGACGGATCATCCGGCCGTTGCTGGAATTTTCCAAATCAGAGTTAGAGGAAATTTGCAAATCTGCCGGAATACAGCCGGTTGTCGACCCCAGTAATGATGATGCAGAATTCGAACGCGTTGCCATACGCCAATGGCTTGCGCACACCCAGCACCCATTCAATATCGTAAGGGTAACCCGTACCGCGACTGCGATGCAGGATGCCGGTGCTGCATTGCTATGGATCACAGATCAGCTCGCATCTACCCGTATCAAGAAAATAGATGATGAAATTCAATGCACTGCAACTGATTTACCGCATGAACTCCAGCGGCGGTTGGTATTGACGTCGCTGGCAATGCTCGACCCGGATTTGAATCCCAGAGGCGACACTGTGGAACGCCTGGTCGGTGACCTGCGCGGGGGTAAAACCACTACAGTCGGCGATATCTTGTGCAAAGGCGGCGATGTCTGGCGATTTTCGCCCGCACCGCCGCGCCGGATCGTTTAAGAAATCGGGCGATTTTTAAACGTCGTTATATTGCCATTCACCCATTCCGGCTTACATAGTCTTTAAGAAATCCTGCTGGCAAATGGCGAGCGGGGGAGCAAGAGGCAGACGCTATGAACGACGAGCAGGAACCAAAGGGCAATCCACTGTTGAAAAATATGGCCATCTGGTCAGGGATTATCGTGGCGTTGTTGCTGATCGCGTCGATTTTTAGCGGCAGTTCCGCAGATGCAGCCAAGGGTATCAGCTATTCGACATTCCGCGACAAGGTTGCCGCTGGCGATGTCAAATCGGTAGCGATTGCGCCCGAACGGATCACCGGCAAATTCGAAAATGGTGAGGCTTTTTCCACTGTCCCTGTTCCCGGTGATGGCAGCCTCTATCAGTTGCTCGATGAAAAGCAGGTCGATGTGCAGGGCAAAGCCGAGGAACAGCCCAGCTTGTTATTGATCCTTGTATATCAAGCACTACCGTTTCTATTGATTTTGGGCATCGCGTTTTTCGTGCTGCGACAAATGCAAAAGGGCAGCGGTTCCGGGGCGATGGGCTTTGGCAAATCGAAGGCTAAATTGCTGACTGAAAAGCATGGCAAAGTGACGTTTGAAGACGTCGCCGGTATCGACGAAGCACGTGAAGAGTTACAGGAAATCGTCGAATTCCTTAAAGACCCGCATAAATTTTCGCGGCTTGGTGGTAAAATCCCCAAGGGTGCCTTGCTCGTCGGCTCGCCCGGAACTGGTAAAACTTTGCTGGCCCGCGCTATTGCTGGAGAAGCAGGCGTGCCGTTCTTCTCGATCTCGGGCTCCGATTTTGTCGAAATGTTTGTCGGCGTTGGCGCCAGCCGCGTCCGTGATATGTTCGAACAAGCCAAGAAGAACGCGCCGTGTATCGTTTTCATCGACGA
>JANMPK010000413.1:0-9529 GCA_031369825.1 Sphingomonadales bacterium | reverse complement strand
ATTCGCTGATTGCAAGCCCGGACAGCGATAGGGTGGTTAACGATGTACTGCCGCTGGGCTGACATGCGAAATCCAACATTGCAAGTGAAAGAATGGTCGTGGGTTAGTTGAACTTCCTCTTTCGCTTTCTTTCCCGCTATTCAGAGGCTGACTAGCTTGACCCCAAAGCTGCCATTCCTAGACCGCTTTGAAATGCTGCACGAACGGCGAAGATTGGGTGGAGTGCTGACAGGCGGGTTTTGCGCAGGAGCAGCGGAAAGCGGCCGCTAAGCTGGCGTCAAAAGAGTTGGGTTTTGCCACTGTTCGAAGTCGCCTACGGGTGTTCAGGGGCAGCGTTCGCAATTGGAACATCAATCGAAGGGAGTTGTTGTGCCTATGAACCTGCGGCGACCTATAGGTTTTTTTCAGACTTCAATTGGTTTGTCTGATAAGCGCCCTCTAGGGCTTAATGAAGGATAGGGTGCAGATGACACTTAACATTTATGGCCATCCATTTTCGCTTTATACCCAGAAAGCAATTTTCGCTTTCTATGAGTGTGACATTCCATTTTCACTTTGCAAACTCGACGAAGGCAGCGATGCAGCGAAAAAGTGGTCGCACATTTGGCCAATCGAACACTTTCCTGTGTTGGAACATGGCGAGGACATAGTGCCAGAAGCCACAGCTATCATCGAGTATTTGCAAGCAAATTTCTCGAAACAAGCCTTTTTGATCCCTCCTGACCCGCGTGAAGCGGTGGAAGTTCGATTGATGGATCGAATTTTCGACAATTATGTAACGACCCCTTCGCAACGGATTGTTTTCGATTTTTCTCGTCCAGAAGGCACCCATGATGAACTTGGCCTTGTTCAGTGGAAGGCTCTGCTTGATAAGTCTTATCTTTGGCTCAACCACAAGTTGGCCAGCCGCAAATGGGCTGCCGGGGACACCTTCAGTATGGCCGACTGCGCTGCTGCACCAGCCTTGCTCTATGCGCATTGGACATACCCGATCCCCACTGAATTTAAACACGTGCACCGCTTCCGACAACAACTGATCGCCCGCGGCGCCTATTCCCGGGTTCTTGACGAGTCGCGCCAGTTCAGACAGTATTTTCCGATGGGCGCTCCTCTAGCTCATGATTGAGCCACTTCTGGTCAACACATCGCAAGTGGCAAAACCCGTCGGTTCTGACACTACCTGCTGACAGCGCATTTGCAGAAATTGCGGATTGTTGCAAACCCTTGCCAGCCTACGTCCGCTTTTGTTGCCAACGAGACGCCTTCGCTGCTTCCGATTTGTCGTCGACTCCTGCTGATCCTTTGAAGCTACCGCGAGTGGCTTCTTTCTCAAATCTCAATCCAGAAGCCGCCCTTCGGGAATCCCCCAAAATCAGACACAACCTATCCCACCAAACTCCCCTCCGCCACTTCCCAGAAATGCACCAACCCCGTGCTGAAACTCGCAGGCGAATAAACATCGCAAGCATCGTCGCTCACCACATGCAGCCGCACGGCAACATGTTCGATGATGGTGGCGGCGCTGCTTCCGGGGGTGAAGGCGGGGTTCTCGGCATCGAATACGCCGCCTTCCATCAATAGGGTGCGCCAGCCTTTGCCCGATATCCGCACGCGGACGATGCCGCCGCCGATGGCGGTGATCGCGCCGTCTTCTCCCAAGATTGTGGGCAAGGCGGAAGCGTCACCCTCGACCAGCCAGACGGTGGGTTCGTAGCGGATCAGCCGCAGCGCGTCGCTGCCACACGAGCGGCCCGTTGGCGGGAGCGCGAAGCCGGTTGCCGCCTCATACCGTTTGGCGACGGCGGGGGCATTGCTCCAGATTTCGAGCGCGTGAAGCGGGGCTGCGGGGAGCGGGGTGATCGTCACGTCAGTCACGGTAACGATCCCCTGCGGCGTCATAGAAATGCGGTGCGACCACGCAGACACGGGCTTGCATTTGCCGCGTGGGCGAGCTTGCGATTAGTTCTTCGCCCATCCGCGCAAAACCGCCCTCCAATTGCCCGAGTGCGATCGAGCTCCCCTCGATGATGCGCAGACCAGCCGCGCTAACATGGCCGTGGGGGGACGCGCCGGTGCGGGTGATCAACATCGCGCCTTCTGCGATAATCCCCTCAATCGCTTCAAGCCCGACCAATTGCCGCCGCCCCGGTGCCGACAGCGCAGGCCGGTGCAACCCTGAAGCGCCGATATATCCGCCCGCCTTGTTGAGCATCTTATCAAGCGCCAGATCATGCGGGGTCATCCGCCCATCGACTTCGCCGCCGACCACGAGATGACCCTTTTCGATGCGGAGGAACTCCATCGCTTCTAGGCCGTAAAGGCAGCCGCTTTGGGCCGTAACGGCGCCCTCAAGCGCCGCCCAGACCGGCGCAGCGTGAGTCCCCTCAACGTAAACCTCAAACGCGCGTTCGCCGCTGTAACTCGCCGCGAGGATGAGCACAGGCACGCCCGCAATCATGGCTGGAACGGTCGACATATGGCGCGGAGGTTCCTCGCCGATCAACCCTGTAAGCACCGCTTTGGCATTCGTCCCGGCGACCGCGATCCCGGCATAATGTTCCTGCACATTGACTGCCGAAACGCGCAGGTGCGGAGCGAGATACTGGCGGACATAGGAAATGAGCGCCGCCATCTTGTCCGCGCCGCCGGTCGAGCTGGTCAGCAGAAAGCGGTTTTCGGCCAAGCGCCAGACGGTGCCATCATCAAACACCATGCCGTCTTCGCGCAACATGAAGGTATAGCGCCCGCGCCCGACCGCGAGCTTGCTGACTGTGGTTGCGCAGATGATTTCCAGAAAGGCAGCGGCATCGGGGCCGCTCACTTCGAACTTGGCGAGGGTCGACACGTCGGTCATCCCGACAGTATTGCGCACGGCCCTTGCTTCGCGGAGAGCAGCTTGCGCTAGCGTCTCGCCGCCCACTGGATAGGCACGCGGCCGGAACCAGTACCCAAGCGGTTGCCAGATCGGGTTCTTCGCCGCATGCACATCATAAAGCGCGAGGCGCCGCACGTGAGCGCCGCCATCCTTTGCCCCCGTCCCTGCGAGCAGCCCCATCGTCACAGGCGTATAGGGCGGGCGGAATGTCGTCAGGCCAGCCTCTGGAATCGCCACATTTTGCTTTTCCGCCAAACGCCCGAGCGCGGCCATGTTGCTCAATTTGCCCTGATCGGTCGCCATGCCTAGCGTGGTGTAACGCTTCAAATGCTCAACCGAGCGATAGCCTTCTGCCCACGCCAAATCTATGTCGGCCAGCGTCACATCATTCTGGAAATCGACAAAGCTCTTTTTGGGCTTTGATATGGGTGTGACGTTGAACACCTGTTCGGGATTTGCCGCCCCGCCAATGGTGGTGACATTTTGCCGCGATATAGCGGAGACAAAGGCTTGGGCTGCATCATTCCAATCAAGAGTGCCGCCTGCCTGCATGTGCAGATGGACGACCGGCGTAAATCCGCCTGAGACTGCGAGCAGATCAGTATTCCAGCTTTTGGGTGAACCGTCGACAAGCGCGCTGACACTCTTCAGGCAATGGCGCGCGCCTTTGGTCGAAAGGGGGACTGCGTTGTTGTGTACCGGAAAGACGCTGCCCGACCCGGCGGGTGCAGGCCGTGCATCGAGGATAGCGACGATCTGCGCGCCCGCTGCTTTCAGCGCATGGGCCGTTTGATAGGCATCGTCATTATTAGTCGCAATCACCACCCGCTTGCCGGGGACGACCCCGAAACGCTGGACATAGGTGCGTACGGCTTGCGACAGCATAACTCCGGGCCGGTCATTATCCGCAAAGGCCATCGGGCGCTCAATGCTGCCTGTTGCGAGGATCACTTGACCCGTGCGGACATGCCAGAGCCGCTGGGCGACGCCATCTACGGGCACTTGGCCAGGTTCGGCGATCCGCTGCGTCAGCGTGACGAGATCATGTTCCCAATAACCCGAAGCCGTGGTGCGAATGAGGATACGGCCTCCCAAAGCGACAATGCGTGCGGCGGTGGCCTCAATCCATTGTGCGCCTTGGGTCTGCGGGTCGCGGATCAGCGAGGGGCCAAGAATGCTGTCCTGCTCGACAAGGATAATCCGTTTTCCGGCCTCTGCGGCTTCAAGCGCGGCGCTCAATCCAGCAGGCCCTGCTCCGACGACCAGCATGTCGCAAAAGGCCGCGCGCTGGCTAAAGCGGTCTGGATCAGACTGCGTCGGCGCATTGCCAAGGCCTGCTGCTTTGCGGATGAAATATTCGTATAACATCCACCGCTTAGCTGGGCCGAAAAATGTTTTGTAGTAAAATCCGGCCGACAATATGGGTGCGGCAAGGCCAAGTAACGCACCTAAGTCAAAGCTTAGATTGGGCCAGCGGTTCTGGCTTTTGGTGACCAGCCCTTCGTAAACGAACACATCGGTCGCGCGGGTGTTGGGTTCGGTGCGTCCGCCTTCGCCCAGGGTAACCAGCGCATTGGGTTCCTCCACCCCCGCCGTCATGATCCCGCGCGGACGGTGATATTTGAAGCTGCGCCCAACCAGCCCGATGCCGTTCCGCAACAGCGCTGCTGCCAGCGTGTCGCCTTCCCGCGCTTGATAGGCTTTGCCGTCAAAGGTAAAATTGATCATTGGCCCAGTCACGGTAACGACTCTGGCCCAACTGCACGGACAGCGCTGATTTCGTTGGTCACACGGTGGCGGGTCAGCACCATCCATGCGCGGCAGCCGAATGTGTGTCGCCAGATTTCATCATCCATCCCGCGCGGATTATTGCGGGTGAACAGGGTTTCCATTGCGGCATCAGGCGCAGCATCCAACGTCACGACTGAATCGACTGTGCGTTCATAGATGAACTCGCCTTGCGCGCGAGGGCCGCAGTGGGGGCAGATGATTTGCATCATTACCGGCTGTTCGGCATCGGGCCGCTCCCGGTTTCATCAATCGTTGCGCCGCGCACGAAGCGGTCCAGCGCGAACGGAGCGTTCAGTTCATGTGGTTTGCCGGTCGCCAGAGTATGCGCATAGGTCCAGCCCGACGCCGGTGTCGCTTTGAACCCGCCGTAACACCAGCCGCCGTTCAAGTAGAGGTTCTTGACCGGCGTTTCGCCAATGATCGGCGCGCCGTCAAAACTCATATCGGTGACGCCGCTCCACGTCCGCACCATACGCAGGCGGGATAAGGCCGGGACAAGCGCAAGGCCCTGTGCAATCGCCTGTTCCATCACTACCGGGTTTCCGCGCTGGGCATAGCTTGGCCAATTGTCGGGATCGCCGCCAAACACAATGCCGCCCTTGTCGGACTGGCTGATATAGCAATGCAGCGATTGCGACATGATGACGCCGTTGATCATCGGCTTGACACCTTCGGTGACCATCGCTTGCAAGGTCTGCGATTCCACGGGCAGTTTAAGCCCTGCCAGCCCTGCGACATGGCCGCTGTTGCCTGCAACGCATATCCCGACGCGCCCAGCGCCAATCCGCCCGCGCGTTGTTTCCACGCCCACGACAGCGCCCCCGTTACGGACAAAGCCGGTCACTTCGCATTTCTGGATGATGTCCACGCCTTGGCTGTCCGCGCCGCGCGCATAACCCCAGGCAACGGCGTCATGGCGGGCGGTGCCGCCGCGCCGCTGAATGAGCCCACCTTCAACGGGAAAGCGCGCGCTGCGTGACATCTCGATCAGCGGTTCCATCTTGGCCACTTGGTCGCGGGTGAGCAGTTCTGCGTCAATCCCGTCGCAGCGCATGGCATCCCCGCGCTGGGCGAGCATGGTCATGTCCGCGTCGCTATGGCCCAAAAATGTGGTGCCGCGCGGGGAGAACATAACATTGTAGTTAAGTTCGTCGCTCAAGTGCTCCCACATTTTGAGGCCGAATTCGAAGAGATTGTGTAAGGGCGCAAGGCGGTAGTTTGACCGAACAATCGTTGTGTTGCGCCCGGTATTGCCGCCACCGATCCAGCCCTTTTCCAGCACCGCAATGTTACGCAGCCCGTGCACCTTGGCGAGATAGTAAGCGGTTGCTAGACCGTGCCCGCCGCCGCCGATGATGATGATATCGTAATTCGGCTTGGGTTCTTGGTCGCGCCACGCGGGTTGCCAATGTTTTTGCCCGTTAAACGCACCGCGCAACAACCCGAATGCCGAATAGCGGCTCATGCAATTGGCATCCATCCGCGCTTTTCACGCCAGTCAGTTTCGAGATTCGCAAAGCGCGACAGACCGAGAATACCGATGTCGGCAAACGAACATATCCCATCCAACACCAGATCGCGGATCGCATGACCTGATGCAGGCGAGAGGCCAAAGCCCACGCCAGACATCGACGCCACCACAACATTGTCCGGACTGTTTAGCCGGTCGATGATCGGGCGACCATCAGGCGTATTTTCAATCACCCCGGCCCAGCTGCGGATGATGTTGAGATGCGCCGCTTTGGGCAACATCTCAGCCAGTCGGCTCGCAATGTTACGCATGAGCGGCGTTGAGGGCCGCGCGGTAGGTCCGCTCTCGCCAACATCGATCCATTCATGCGGGCCGCCGCCGTAAGCCAGATTGCCACGCATCGTCTGGCGTCCGTAAAGCTTATTGCCGTCAACGCCGCCAATCGGCATCATCGGCGCGGGTTCGGTGATGATCATTTCGGCCCGCGCATTGGCCAGCGGAACCTGCACGCCCAATTGCGCCATCAGCGCAGCGGTTTGCGGCCCTGCTGCAACGACGACTGTATCGCAGCCATAGGTCTCGTCTTGCGTTTTGACCGCCGTCACCTTGCCACCCGCGGTTTCAAAACCGGTCACTGCTTCATGCTGAACGATCGTGCCGCCCAGATCCTGCAAGGCCCACGCATAGGCCTGCACCGTGCGTTGCGGATTGGCATGGCCGCCAAAACGGTAGTGAACGCCGCCAAAGCAATTATCGCCAGCCAGAGGCACCGCTTCCTGAACCTGTTTGACATCAAGCACATCCACGGGATGGCCAAGTCGTTTATGCCGGTCGGCAACGAAGCGATATTGCTCCCACTGCCGTTCGGTCATGGCGATGATGATGCGTTCGCGCTGATGCTCGGTCGGATAGCCCAGCAGCTCGTCCATTTGCGGCCAGAGCCGGTGTTCTTCGTCGAACAACGGGCTTTGATAATGCGATGCGCCGCCGCCATTGCGGCCTGAAGCTTCCCAACCGACGATGCCTTTATCAAGCACGGTGACCTTGACGCCCGACCGGGCGAGCCACCATCCGGCGCTCAGGCCGGTAACGCCGCCGCCGACAATGACAACTTCTGCGCCACTCATTCGTACATTCCCGTGTAAAGCATCTGGCGGTGTTCTTCCTCGTGCACCGTGCCGAGATCCTGCACTGGAACCCACTGCGTCGGGATGCCGAACCACACATCCCATGCTGCGGTCATGGCTTCGCTTTCATGCAAATCCGCCATGATCTTGAGCGGCAAGGGACGAACCGGCGCGCGGTGAGTGGCAAGCGGAATAGTGCCAAACGGCTTGTCTGCCTCGATGGCGAGCAACATGGCGACTTGATCACGGCAGCGGCGGCCCTGGCATACGCCCATGCCCGCGCGGGTCAGGCGCTTGATCTGATCGGGATTGGGCGGGCCGTCTGCCATGAGAGTGTCCAGCGAACGCGCGCCCATCGCTGGCGGACGCGTAAGATAATTGGGCGGCTGCACACCCAGCAAATCGGCGCGAGTGACTTCTTCGCACTGGCAGATGATCGTGTCGCCTGCGCTGACAGCCGCAAGCGCGCGCACCCAGTCCATCCGGTAGGCAATATGATCAAAGCCTGTATCCGCCAGCCCTGCACAGTCGCCGACCGCAGAGACGCTGGCTTCCCCGGCAGGGATATAGCCGCCGCGCATTGCGTCCAGCGTGCGCCCTCCGTGCATCGCGTCAACCAGTTCAATTGAAGGCACAAGGCCAATGGCCACGCAGATTGTGTCGCAGGCAGTCACTTCGCCCGAAGAAAGCTTCGCGCTTTCAACGCCGTCGATGCCGCCTGTGGCCGATACAACCGTCTGGCCGCAGCGAATGGCGATCCCAGCGGCTTCAACTTTTGCGACTAGTTCCGTTCGGCCTTGCGGCGCGTCGCGCACTTCGATCAGTCCCGCAACTTCAATCCCGCGCGCGTGGGCGATCAGCGCGGTTTCCAGCGCCAGATCATGAGACCCCAGAATCAGCATCCGCCGTCCTGCAAACGCGTCATATCGAGTCAGCAGCATCTGAAGTGCAGCTGCCCCCATCACACCAGGCTGGTTCCAGCCCGGAAAGGCCATCGCCAAATCGCGCGCACCAGTGGCCAGCACAAGCCGATCAAATCCAACGATCCAAGACCGGTCAGCATCGGCCAGCCCCACAACTTGGTCTGGCAAGCTCTGGACACCAGGGCCATTGCGATAGACCCCCCATGCCGTCGTGCCAAGCAAGACCTCAACTCCAGCCTCCATTGCCGTTTCAAGGGTGGATTCGCTCATGAAAATGGCTTCTAGCATCCGCTGACTATTCTGCGTCGCGGCGGTCATGCGCCCACCAAAATAGAGCGGCACATCATTACCCATCAGCGCGCCGGAGACAGGGTTTTCATCCACGAGCAAAACCGAAGCGCCCGCACCGGCAGCGTCAATGGCAGCTGCAATACCACTTGGGCCAGCGCCAATCACAACAATGTCATAGCGTGTTTCGGGTGCGCTGCGCGTTCCGTTTATCGCACAAATATCAGTTCCGGTAAAATTCAGGTCCATCACACAGCCTCCAAGGCTTGGCGCAAATCTGCGATCAAATCGTCAACATGTTCCAGCCCAACCGACAGCCGCATGGTGCCATCAGTAATGCCGCCCGCCAGCCGCTGTTCAAGCGCAACGGCATAGTGGGTGGTGCTGGCCGAATGGCAGATAAGCGTTTCTGATCCGCCAAGGCTGACCGCGAGCTTCATCAGCCGCAGCTTATCGAGCATTCGAAAGGCTTCGGCCTCACCGCCGTGCAAGTGAAAGGAAAATGTCGATCCTGCGGCATGACACTGGCGGTCATAGACCGCGCGCTGACGTGTGCCTTCGGCCAGAAAGCCCAAGAACGTTACGCCTGCGACTTTGGGATGATCCCGAAGATAGTCCGCCACGCCGCGCGCATTGGCCATCGCGCGTTCGGTGCGCACATGAACGGACTCAAGCGAGCGCATCACCAGCCACGCTGTATAGGGGTCAAGATGATTGCCCCATGTCGTGCGCTCTAGCCGCAATTGATCGATCAGGTCTTGCCGTCCGCTGACACTGCCCGCCAGCAAGTCGCTATGCCCGCCGCAATATTTGGTGAGCGATGTCATGCACAGGTCAACGCCGTGTTCGATGGGTCTCTGCGCAAAGGGCCCAAGCAAAGTGTTATCCACCACCACCAAAGGCCGGGGGCCCTGTTTCGCCCCGACCTCGTCTGCCATCCGCACCATCAGCGCCAGATCAACAATGGCGGCGGTCGGGTTGGCCGGTGTTTCGGCAATGATCAGCTTCAGCGGCCCCTTGGCCATAGCATCGTCTGCCGCTGCGCGCACGCCAG
>JANMPK010000400.1:0-3302 GCA_031369825.1 Sphingomonadales bacterium | reverse complement strand
GGTAACGAAGCGCTGATCCTGACGCATGATATGATGGCGGAGGGTGTGCACTGGCTTTCAAGTGCTGACCCCGCTGATGTCGCGTGGAAACTGGTTGCGTCAAACCTGTCCGACCTAGCCGCCAAAGGTGCGCGTCCACTTGGTGTATTGCTTGGTTTCATGCTCGGCGAGGACGAGTGGGACCGGCGCTTTGCGGTTGGATTGCGGGACGTGCTGACGCGCTATAACGTTTCGTTATTGGGTGGTGACACCGTTGCAAACCGGGGGGACAAGAGAGCTCTAGGCCTAACCGCAATTGGCGCTGCAACATATCGTCCAGTGCCATCTCGTAGTGGCGCACAAGCAGGCGATCTCCTTTATGTTACCGGAACCTTGGGCGATGCGCTGGCTGGGTTCGAACTGATCGAATCGGGCTTCACCGACATTGGCGATCTGGGAGTGGCCTATAATCGCCCCGAACCGCGCCTGTCAGAAGGTCAAGCACTAGCAGCCGTCGTGACCGCGATGATGGATATATCGGACGGGCTGCTGCTCGACGCCGACCGGATGGCACAGGCTAGCGGCGTCGCAATCTCGATTGATCTGTCACGAATCCCCCTATCTCAATACTATCAGCAACAACGCGGCGACGCGCTTGAGAGCCGTTTGCAGTCCGCAAGCTGGGGTGATGATTATGAGATGCTTTTTGCGTCTCCGGCGCTTGGTCAAATGCCCGTGGCGGCAACTTTGGTAGGCCATGTGACCGATGGGGCAGGCCTGACCTTGCACGGTGACGGCCAACCCGTCGAGTTACCAGCCTCGCTCGGCTATCAGCACCACTAACCAAAGGCGCTCAAATGCGGCCTTTTTGGGGTTGCGCCGACCCGCAAACCCACCCTATAGCGCAGCGGCTTGCTTGCCAGTTCTGGCGGGTGATTTTGACTGTTTTTAACGAAAACAAATGGGGAAGGGGCAGTTCATGTCTTTGTCAATTATGGCCATACTGTGCGGGTTAGTTGCCGTGCTTTATGGAATTATCACTAGCCGGTCGGTGCTTGCTGCATCTGCCGGTACGCCGCGGATGCAGGAAATTGCAGCCGCAATCCAGGAAGGCGCTGGCGCCTATTTGACCCGCCAATATCGCACCATTGCCATTGTCGGCGTTGCGGTCGCGGTGCTGGTCGGTGTTTTCTTGGGGCCGCTCTCGGCTGTCGGCTTCGTGCTCGGCGCCGTGCTTTCGGGTGCGACCGGCTTTATCGGGATGAATATTTCGGTTCGCGCCAATGTCCGCACCGCGCAGGCGGCTAGCGAGTCCTTGCAAAAGGGTCTGACGATGGCGTTCAACGCCGGTGCGATCACCGGTATGCTCGTGGCTGGCCTTGCGCTGCTCGCGATTGCTGGTTTCTTTTATTATCTCACCGAAATTGCGATGCACTTGCCGAACAGCCGTGAAGTAATCGACGGCTTGCTGGCTTTGGCATTCGGCGCTTCGCTGATTTCGATCTTTGCGCGTTTGGGCGGCGGTATCTTTACCAAGGCCGCTGACGTTGGCGCTGACTTGGTCGGTAAAGTCGAAGCAAACATTCCCGAGGATGATCCACGCAACCCTGCGACCATCGCCGATAACGTTGGCGATAACGTCGGCGATTGCGCCGGTATGGCTGCTGACTTGTTCGAAACCTATGTCGTAACCATCGGCGCGACGATGGTTTTGCTGGCGCTGTTGATGCCATCGACAATGCCTGCGGCAGAATTGCTTAACCTGATGTCGTTGCCGCTGGTTGTTGGCGGGATCTGCATCCTGACCTCGATTTTGGGAACCTTCTTCGTCCGTCTGGGCGGCGGCACCAACATCATGGGTGCGATGTACAAGGGCTTCCTTGTCACCGCAATCGCGTCGATTCCGGCGATTGGTTATGTAACCTATCAAACGCTCGGCGGTGACATGAACGCTGTCGTCACTTACAGCACGGGTGGCTTTACTGGCTGGACGTTGTTCTATTCGATGATGGTCGGTTTGGCCGTCACCGGGCTTTTGGTCTGGATCACCGAATATTATACCGGCACCAACTACCGCCCGGTGCGCTCGATTGCCAAGGCATCGGAAACTGGCCACGGCACCAACGTCATTCAGGGTCTGGCGATCAGCCTTGAATCGACCGCGTTGCCAACTTTGGTCATCTGCGTGGGCATCATCGTCTCGTTCCAGCTGGCTGGCATTATCGGCATCGCCTTTGCCGCAACCTCGATGCTGGCACTTGCCGGTATGGTCGTGGCGCTTGATGCTTATGGTCCGGTCACTGACAACGCAGGCGGCATTGCCGAAATGTCCGAAATGGACAAATCGGTCCGTGAGAAAACCGATGCGCTTGACGCCGTTGGCAACACCACAAAGGCCGTGACCAAGGGTTATGCTATTGGTTCAGCAGCTTTGGCGGCACTGGTGCTGTTCGGTGCTTACACCGCCGATCTGGCGTTCTATTCAGAGAAGCTCGGCCTTGCTGAAGGCGGCGTCGATTTCACCTTGATGAACCCGTATGTCATCGTCGGTCTGCTGCTCGGTGCGCTTTTGCCCTATCTCTTCGGAGCGATGGGCATGACCGCCGTTGGCAAGGCAGCCGGTGAAGTGGTCAAGGACGTTCGTGACCAGTTTGCGAGCAACCCCGGCATCATGGACGGCACGTCGAAGCCTGATTATGCGCGTACTGTTGACTTGGTCACCAAGGCGGCAATCCGTGAGATGATCATTCCGTCGTTGTTGCCGGTATTGGCACCAATCGCGGTCTATTTCATTATCAGCTGGGTTGCCGGCCCCGCACAGGGCTTTGCAGCCTTAGGCGCACTGCTCTTGGGCGTGATCGTTGGAGGTCTGTTCGTTGCTATCTCGATGACCTCGGGTGGCGGCGCGTGGGACAATGCCAAGAAGTATATTGTAGACGGCAATCACGGCGGTAAGGGTTCAGAAGCCCATAAAGCCGCAGTAACCGGCGATACTGTGGGCGATCCTTACAAGGACACTGCGGGCCCAGCCGTCAACCCGATGATCAAGATCACCAACATCGTGGCGCTCTTGCTCTTGGCGGCGCTTGCCAACGGCATGTAAGCCTACCGTTATCTGATGAAAAACCCCGTCGGGAGCAGTTCCGGCGGGGTTTTTCTTTTTGGCCCCCACGCATTAGCAATTTATTTGCCGCTTGATGTTATCCAGCAAATTGGATTTCAATGCGCAAAGGGGCAGCGTGGCGTCACAGGCGTTAAATTTTGGCAATATGGCGAATTCGCTTGTGCCGCGGCTTGATAGCTGGCGGACGGTGATCGGTGAT
>JANMPK010000389.1:0-5945 GCA_031369825.1 Sphingomonadales bacterium | reverse complement strand
GCCGCCTCGATAAACACCCGGAGATTGTCTCGTGCCGCTGCCTGCCCGATGAACTCGGCAAGCGTTTTCGGACGCAGCGCTGCGTCGACGTCCTCGGGCCGTTTATCGGGGGTGGTGATGCGGTCGTCAGTCATGATGTTCTATATTATCGCCGAGTATGGAAACCCAAGGATGCTTGCGTTCTTCCCATACCGAGTAATGTGGCGCGGGAAAGTCTCGGTCAGCAAAAGCGCCTATAGGGATGGCGAAAAGGTCGTGATGCGGGCGGGCGTGATACCAGAGCGTCGATCCACACGTAGGGCAGAAATGGAAACTGGCGCGGTTGGCGCTGTCGCCGATATGCTCATAGACTTTATGTTCGCCGCTGACCGTCACCGCCTTCGCCGGAAACCTAGCCTGCGCCGCAAAAGCCGAGCCGCTGCGTTTCTGGCAGTCGTAGCAATGGCAGACCGAGACGCGGACCGGCTCGCCGGTGCAAGTGGCGGAAAGCTGGCCGCATCGGCAGGTGGCGGTCCGGGTGACCACGTTACCCATTCCCCACCCCGTCACCCTGAACTTGTTTCAGGGTCCATTTTGCAGCTATGCCCTGCCGGTGAGACAGGAAAAGCAACCGTGCGTATATATTCTGGCCAGCCGCCATTACGGCACGCTTTACATTGGCGTAACATCCGACCTGTTGAAACGGCTGTCGCAACACCGTGGTCATCTCACGCCGGGTCATACTTCCAAATATGCGATTTATCGGCTGGTTCATTTCGAAACATTCAGCACCATGGAAGCAGCCATTGCGCGGGAGAAGCGGTTGAAGAACTGGCATCGGCCTTGGAAGATCAACCTTATCAATGCGGAGAATTCGCATTGGACTGACCTTGCGGTTGGGTTGGGTTTGCCGCCGATAGGGAAGGGCTAACGTCCCGATGGACCCTGAAACGAGTTCAGGGTGACGGGGAAGTGTGGTGGGCAGGGAGGGTTTCACCGCGAAGCCCTCTTCAACGCCAGCCGAACAAGCGCATCCAAGGTCGCGTCCGGCCCTAGCTCCTCGACTGCTTGCGCGACCGCGCTCCCTGCCTCGCCGGGTTTGAAGCCCAGATTGGCGAGCGCCGACATGGCGTCGCTGGCGTGGCTGCCGCTGGCCGCCGACATCAGTTTCGCGCCGCCGCCAATGCCTGCCAGCGCGCCGACCTTGTCTTTCAGTTCGTTGACGATTCTGCTCGCGAGTTTTGGCCCGACGCCGTTCGCGCGCGCGACCATCGCCGCGTCGCCGCTGCCGATGGCGAGTGCAAGGTCCGCTGGTTCAATTGCCGACAATATGGCCAATCCGACCTTGCCGCCCACGCCCTGCACGCCGGTCAGCAGGCGGAACCAGTCGCGTTCCTCTTTGGTGGCAAAGCCGATCAGGCGCATGTCGTTTTCACTGACCTGCATCTCGGTGAACACCGTGGCGAAGTCATCGGTTTTTCCCAATGCCGCCAAAGTCCGGGCGCTCGCCTGCACCAGATAGCCGACGCCCGAGACGTCGATCACCAGATGGTCAACGCCGGTTTCGTCAATGCGGCCATAGAGCTTTGCGATCATGGGAATGTCTTAACTACAAGTTTCGCACTTGTCGAAAACATTTTCGCTGTTTGTTCTTAGGCGTAAACCGCCGATTCATATCGGTTAATCAGACACCAAGAATTCATCACAAAGACACAAAGCATAGCTGAAACTCATTTGTGTTTTTGTAATCTTTGGTGTCTTTGTGATAAACAACGACATATCCATAAAAGCACAAATGTGAGATCTACCCCCGCATATGGTTTGCATGCGTTATTGCAACCGCGAGTGCATCGGCGGCGTCAGGCCCTGCCAGTTTCAACCCCGGCAACAATATCCGCAGCATCGCTTGTATCTGTTCTTTCTCGGCCTTGCCGGTGCCGACCACCGATTTCTTGACCAGCCGCGCAGCATATTCGGTGACGATGACGCGCGCCTTGGCAGCGCCCAGCAATACGACGCCGCGCGCTTGCCCAAGCTTTAGCGTGGATTGCGGGTTCTTGTTTACGAAGACTTCCTCAACAGCGACTGCATCGGGGCGGAAGGTTTCGATGACGGCGCTCAGTTTTGCATCAAGCAGCAGCAGCCGGTTCGCCAGCGGCATTTTCGCGTCGGTCGCAATCTCGCCATTGTCGATATGGCTCAGGCGATTGCCCTCCTTGCGGATGACGCCCCAGCCGGTGGTGCCAAGACCGGGGTCTAGTCCGAGAATTATCACGTTAAAGGTCCGTTCGTGTCGAGCATCGTCGAGACACCCATCGGTAGCGCTTGACTTACCGGCATCTCGACTGGGCTCGATGCGAACGGAGTTATTGAATTAGCCAAGTTTAGCCATAACCTCGTCGGACATATCATAATTGCCCCACACGGTCTGGACATCGTCATCTTCTTCTAAAGCGTCGATCATTTTGAGCAAGGTCGCGGCGTTGGCTTCATCGACTTCAACAAGCAATTGCGGCTTCCACGCAAGACTGGCGCTTTCCGCCGCACCCAGCGCCGCTTCCAGCGCTTTGGCGACTTCGTGAAGTGCGTCCATCGCGGTCCAGATGCTGTGTTCGTCGTCGCCCGATTCAACATCTTCGGCACCGGCCTCTAGAGCTGCTTCAAACACGCTGTCGGCATCGCCGACGCTAGCCGGATATGTGATTAGCCCCATCCGGTCGAAGCCGTGGCTCACCGCGCCCGACGCGCCCAGGTTACCGCCATTCTTGGCAAAGGCGGTGCGGACGTTGGTTGCCGTGCGGTTGCGGTTATCGGTCAGCGCCTCGACAATGACCGCAACGCCGCCGGGGCCATAGCCCTCATAGCGCATTTCTTCGTAATTCTCCGCATCGCCGATTGAGGCCTTATCAATGGCGCGCTGGATATTATCCTTTGGCATCGATTGCGCCTTCGCCGCATTGACCGCGAGCCGAAGCCGCGGGTTCATGTCAACGTCGGGCATCCCCATTTTGGCCGCGACAGTGATTTCGCGGCTCAACTTCGAAAACTGCGCCGACCGCTTCTTGTCCTGCGCACCTTTGCGGTGCTGGATATTCTTGAATTTACTATGGCCTGCCATATGTCACTTCGTCATTATTGCGTTCGCTGATGTCGTTAGCGCGTGGCCACGACTTACGCCAGCCCCAGCGCCGACTTATAGGTGTCGAGGATCGCTTCCATCTCCGCCCGGTCATCGTTGCTCATCTTTCGCAAGCGGACGATCTGGCGCATGATTTTTGCGTCATAACCTTGGCTCTTGGCCTCGCTGTAAACGTCGCGGATGTCGTCGGCGATGCCTTTCTTTTCTTCTTCAAGCCGCTCAATGCGTTCGATAAAAAGACGCAGTTGATCGGCGGCGATATTGCCCTCGGCCATGATATTCTCCTGTTATGTTGGGTGAGGCAGCGTGCCCCGAATCAAGATGACAGCGCCTTAAAGCGGCCCTGCGTTTTTCGCCACGCTTTCCTTCATGCGGTGCAACTGTTCAGGCGTTGCTTCGCTCTGAAACTTTGCTTTCCACTCTGCCGCTGGCATCCCGTGGATGAGTTCGTGCGCTTCGTCCTTGGTGAGGCTGGCACCCTGTTCATTGGCGGCCTCCATCACCCAATCGGCGAGGCAATTGCGGCAAAATCCGGCGAGGCCCATTAGGTCAATATTTTCGGCATCGTGCCGAACTCGCAAATGCGCGACCAGCCGGTGAAATGCAGCCGCTGCGGCCGCGTCCGTAATCTCTTTGCTCATGAATACCTATTCCTGCTCTATCCAAGGCCTTTCGCCTTGAGTCTGCTGTGCTATAGCCCGTCCGATAACGATTTCCAGCATATGGAGCGGATGCTTGACCCAATATTCGAAACCGCGTGATCGCAAGGTGCGTATCCTGGCAACGCTTGGCCCTGCCAGCGACACGCCGGAAATGATTGAGAAGCTGTTTTTGGCCGGTGCTGACGCTTTCCGCATCAACATGAGCCACGGCGAGCAAGCGGACAAAGCAGCCCTGGTTGACCATATTCGCGGACTGGAGAAAAAGTTCGGGCGCCCAACCACGATATTGGTCGATTTGCAGGGACCGAAATTGCGCATCGGCAAATTTGCTGCTGGCAAAATCGAGATCAAGACGGGCGACAATTTTACACTCGATACAGATACGGCTGGCGGCGATGCAACCCGCGTGCATTTGCCGCACCCTGAAATTTATGCGGCGTTGGAACCGAATACGCGGCTGCTGCTTGACGACGGCAAGCTGGTGTTGCGTGTATTGACCGTTAGCCCGACCAAAATCGAAACCCGCGTCGAGGTTGGCGGCGCCTTGTCAGACCGCAAGGGGTTGAACGTGCCTGACGTGGTGGTACCGGTGGCAGCGCTGACCGAGAAGGACCGTTCTGATCTCGCTTTTGCTGTTGCGCAGGGCGTGGACTGGATTGCAATGTCGTTCGTGCAGCGTCCTGAGGATGTCGCCGAGGGCAAGAAGCTGATCGGTGGTAAGGCGGCTTTGCTGGCCAAGATTGAGAAACCCGCAGCCATCGGCCGGTTGGAGGAAATCCTCGAACTTGCCGACGCGGTGATGGTCGCGCGCGGTGATCTTGGGGTCGAATTGCCCCCCGAACAGGTGCCGTCGCTGCAAAAGAAGATTGTCAGCACCGCAAGGCGTATGGGCAAGCCCGTTGTTGTGGCAACGCAGATGCTGGAATCAATGATAACCTCTCCGTCGCCGACGCGCGCCGAGGTTTCCGATGTGGCAACCGCGATCTATGACGGGGCCGATGCGATCATGCTATCGGCGGAAACGGCGGCGGGGGCCTGGCCCATCGAGGCCGTGTCGATCATGGACCGCATTGCAATGGAGGTCGAAGGCGACCCCGATTATTACGCCCGCGTCCACTTCACCGAAGTCCGCGCCGATGCGACCACGGCCGATGCGCTGGCGGCTTCGGCGGCGCAGATTGTGCGGACCATCGACACTAATGCGATCATCTGCTTCACCTCGTCGGGCTCGACCGCCCGTCGGGTCGCGCGCGAGCGGCCGTCGGTGCCGCTGCTGGTGCTGACATCGCATATGGCAACTGCGCGGCGCATGGGGCTGTTATGGGGCGCGCATAGCGTACGAACGAAGGATATCGGCAGCTTTGAGGAAATGGTAGCGAAGGGCAGGCGCATGGCGCTGCGTCACCATCTGGGTCAGGCTGGCGGCCGGATCATTATCATGGCGGGCGTACCGTTCGGGACACCGGGTTCAACCAATGTGCTGCACATCGTCCGGCTGACCGGCGATGAATTGAAGGGACATGGCCAGCTCAAGGAATGAGCAGGCTGCTGTCCCCATAAGAATAAAAGCGATATTTGTTGGCAATCGCATGCGCATAAGCCGACTGCATGACCTCGCGCCTCATGAGCGCGCTGACCAGCATGAACAATGTGCTTTTGGGCAAATGGAAATTGGTCATCAGACCGCCAATCGCTTTGAACCGGTAACCCGGGGTGATGAAAATGTCGGTGTCGCCACTGAACGGGTGGATGAGGCCGTCGTCATCCGCCGCGCTCTCGATCAGCCGAAGCGAGGTTGTGCCGACAGCAATCAGCCGCCCGCCTTTTGCCCGCACTGCATTCAGCCGGTCTGCGGTCGCAGCGTCAATCCGCCCCCATTCGCTGTGCATTTTGTGGTCGGCAGTGTCGTCTGCCTTGACTGGAAGAAACGTTCCCGCGCCAACATGCAGCGTCAGCGTCGCGGTTTCGATGCCTGCTGCCGTAATCGCTGCCATCAGTTCAGGTGTGAAATGCAGCGAAGCCGTGGGGGCCGCAACCGCGCCGTCTTCCCTCGCAAACATCGTCTGATAGTCTTCGTGGTCCTGCGCGTCGGTTGCGCGCTTGCCCGCGATATAAGGCGGCAGCGGCATCGTCCCTGCGCGTTCGAGCAAAACCTCAACCGGCTC
>JANMPK010000345.1:0-1665 GCA_031369825.1 Sphingomonadales bacterium | reverse complement strand
ATGGCTCCCCGGGAGGGATTCGAACCCCCGACCAATTGATTAACAGTCAACTGCTCTACCACTGAGCTACCAGGGAACACCGGCTCTCACCGGGCAAGCGGGCCTATAGCAGCGCCTTTCGCGCGATTGCAAGCACTGTCGCGTCCATCAGGTAACAAATTGCTCCATTGCGATGCGATCATCAAGTGCATGTTCTGGGTCAAACAGCAAAGTTAGCGAGCGGCTGCGGTCCAGCGCTACCTCAACCGAAGCAATGTCGCGGATTTCGCGTTGGTCAGCGACCGCGCTGACCGGACGTTTGCTCGATTCGAGGATAGTCAGTTTGATGACATAACGGTCTGGAAGAATAGCACCTTTCCAGCGTCTGGGACGGAACGGGCTGATCGGGGTGAGCGCCAGCAACGACGAATCGAGTGGCAGAATCGGGCCATTAGCTGAAAGATTATAAGCAGTCGACCCAGCGGGTGTTGATACCAATATGCCGTCGCAGATCAACTCGGGGATAACCGGGCGGCCATTGACCGATATTTCGATCTTTGCAGCCTGCCGTGTTTCGCGCAGGAGCGATACCTCGTTGATCGCGGGCAGGGTGAAGCTTTGGCCGCTTACGGTTGTGACAGTCGTTGTGAGCGGTTTGACGGAGAAGGATTTTGCGCGTTGTAGCCGGTTCAAAAGTTCGCCTGGCTGCCACCCGTTCATCAGGAAGCCGATGGTGCCCCGGTTCATGCCGTAAGCCGGAATGTCGCGCCGGTTTTCCAGCAGGTCGTGTAGCACTTGCAACATATGCCCATCGCCGCCAAGCACGATGACGGCATCTGCCTGATCGAGCGGCACGAACTCATGCTGCTCGCGCAATATGGCCTCTGCTTCGCGCGCGACGGGCGTGGCTGAGGATATAATCGCAAGGCGTGAATAACCACTCATCCGCCGGTCGTATTCATGTGACGAGCAAGGCGCAGGTCGGGTTCGGCCATCTGCCGTTCAAAATCATGGCGTTCGGGTTTCAGGCGCAGAGCTTGTTGCAGCAATCGGTCGACGGCTACCATGCCTTCTTCGCGCATCGCTTTTTTGAAATCGACGTGCATTTCGGAACCGAGGCACATGAATATCTTGCCATCGGTTGTCAGTCGCAGACGATTGCAATCGTCACAGAAATTGCGGCTCATCGGCGTTATCAGGCCGAGCCTTAGACCGAGTGGCGCGACCTGCCAGTAGCGCGCCGGCCCTGCGCTTCGGTGAGGCAATGATGTGAGCTCATATTGGGCGCTTAACGGCGCGATAAAGTCATCAATCGCGATAAAGCGATCCTGCCGCCCGGATACGCCGTCGCCTAGTGGCATAGTCTCAATAATTGCCAGATCGAATCCATTAACAGCGCAATATTGGGCCATTGGTATTAAATCAGACTGATTCTGTTCTTTCAACGCGACCATATTGATTTTGACAGAGATATTATGATCGCAGGCTGACTTGATACCCGCCAAAACCTGGGATAAAATACCACCGCGCGTAATTTCGCGGAACGTGTCAGGGTTCATGCTGTCCATACTGACATTGATCCGCTTCACACCTGCTTCTGCAAGGACTGGTGCAAATTCGGTTAGACGGGTGCCATTGGTGGTCAGGGTCAGCTCGTCGAGCCGCCCGGCATGGACATGCCCGCCA
>JANMPK010000284.1:0-5438 GCA_031369825.1 Sphingomonadales bacterium | reverse complement strand
GTTTTGGTGAGCTTCATGATTTCCCCCTTTTGGAAACGACCCATGCACTTGCTGCTGAGTCTTAATTATAAAATGAAGCTATGCTGGCATTTATAACAATGCAAGACTGGTATGTCTGGACATTACACAAGTTCACCCGCGTTTCATTTTCGCAACACTATTTGTCTACTCAAGGGGTTGAAAAAGCAGGCGGCTCGGCGCAAAGTGTCGTCATGCTATCGCAGAAGACCCGTTACGCCATCCGCGCCATGCAGCATCTGGCCGATCTTCATGGCCAGGGACCGGTGCAGCTTGCCGACATTGCCCAAGCGCAAAAAATCCCGCCCAAATTCCTGACAGTCATCTTGTCCGAATTGTCACGTTCCGGACTCGTCGCCTCTCAGCGTGGCAAGGACGGTGGTTACTGGCTGGGCGTGCCACCGATTGATATCAGCTACGGTGATCTTATCCGCATCATGCGCGGTTCGCTGGCATTGGTACCGTGCGCCAGCCGCTATGCGCATGAACGCTGTAAAAATTGTGTCGAGGAAGAAAACTGCCGAACGCGCGCGCTGATGCTGCAAGTCCGTGACAAGACCGCAGACCTCTTGGACGGGATTACGCTGTCGGACAGCATCGACCCGGCGAAGTTTTTGGAAGCCGCTGAATAGGCCAAAATTCTAGATAGCGCACAAACATAACCTTTCGGCGCTGGAACAAAATCAACCATCGACTCTCATTCTCAACTATTTAAGTTGAATTGTCGCATCTTTGTTTCGGAGCTATCCGGATGTTTGATTTTCTAGCCAGTATCGACTGGGCCGCCATCGCCCCTTATATTGCCATCGGCTTTACCGCGCAGATGATTGACGGTGCACTGGGCATGGCGTTCGGGGTGATATCGAGCACCTTGTTAGTCAGCGTGATGGGCATTCCACCCGCTCGCGCGTCAGCAGGCGTCCATCTGGTCGAGATGTTCACCACCGGCGCATCCGGGATCAGCCATGTGCTACACAAAAATGTCGATTGGAAATTGTTTGCGCGGATCGCGGTTCCGGGCGTGATCGGCGGATGTCTCGGCGCGTATATTTTGTCGAATATCGACGCGTCGGTCACACGGCCTTTGGTCATGCTCTATCTCACCTGTATCGGCTTTTATCTGCTCTATAAGGCACTGACCTATCCGTCCGAACCCAAGATCAAGGAAGCCAAAGTGGCTATGCCGCTTGGTCTCATTGGCGGATTTCTGGATGCGTCGGGCGGCGGCGGCTGGGGGCCGGTGGTGACCTCTAATCTGCTGATCCAAGGCACCGACCCGCGCAAGACGGTCGGCACCGTAAACACCGCAGAGTTTTTTCTGACCACCAGCATATCAATTACTTTCATCCTGACCATCGGGCTGGAGGCGTTTACCGTGGTCACCGGCGGATTATTGGTCGGCGGTTTAATCGCGGCACCCTTTGGCGCGATGATTGCCAAGCGTGTGCAGTTAAAAACATTATTGTTGATGGTCGGCACAGTGCTGACCGCCACCAGCTTGTTCAGCCTGTATAAGGCCCTCACATAATCGGGTCACAAAGCTTGCATTTGCGGGCAGGTCCGCATATAGGCGCGCGCTTGCCGTTCGTGGTCATCCCTGGAGGCGTGGCGGCAAACGTAACTTTATTGGAGATTTAACATGAGCGATCAGCTGACATTGTCGGCCGAGACGCGCGAACGGGCTGGCAAGGGAGCCTCCCGCGATTTGCGTCGTCAAAACCGGATACCCGCCGTAATTTATGGCAACAAACAAGAACCCGTCACCATCCATGTCGAAGAAAAGGCGCTCGTCAAATTGTTGATGACCGGCCACTTCATGAACAGCGTGGTTGAACTGGAACTTGATGGCAAAAAGCAAATCACCTTGCCAAAGGACGTTGCCTTCCATCCGGTAACTGATCGCCCGTTGCACGTGGACTTCCTACGCATCAACAAGGATGCCAAGGTTGAAGTCAACGTTCCTGTCGTTTTCATCAACGAAGAAAAATCACCCGGCCTGAAGCGTGGCGGTGTTTTGAACGTGGTGCGTCACGAGCTCGAACTGGTCTGCGAAGCGAACAAGATTCCTGACGAAATCGAAGTTGATGTTACCGGCTTTGACGTTGGCGACGCGATCCATATTTCTGCGGTCACCCTGCCCGCCGGTTCGGAAAGCAAGATCACCGACCGCGATTTCACCATCGCCACTATCGTTGCACCGTCTGCGCTCAAATCGACCGAAGGTGACACCACGACCGAGGCCGAAGGCGAAGCTGAGGCTTAATGTTATTTCCGGGGCTGGCTACCGTCAGCTCCGGATATTCCCGCTTTGAGGGGCGCACGATGCAATTATGGGTAGGCCTTGGTAATCCCGGTCCGACCTATGCCATGCACCGGCACAATATCGGTTTCATGGCGGTCGATGCGCTGGCTGAAATCAATGATCTGCCCGTACCTGCCAAGAAATTTCTGGGCTGGGTCCAGGAACTTCGGCTTGGCTCCGAAAAGATCATCCTCCTCAAACCCGCGACGTTCATGAACGAAAGCGGCCGCAGCGTGCGCGCGGCGATGGATTTCTACAAGCTCGAACCCGAAGCCGTCACCGTATTCTACGACGAACTTGACCTCGCACCGTTCAAGGTGAAGGTCAAAACGGGTGGCGGTGCCGCAGGCCATAACGGCATCCGCTCCATGATCGACCATATCGGCGCAGATTTTAAGCGCGTGCGTCTAGGCATCTGCCACCCCGGCCACAAAGACCGCGTTACCGGCTATGTGCTCGGCAATTTCCACAAAAGCGAGATTGACGATCTGGCAGATTTATTGGGCGCAGTTTCGGCTGAGGCCGATTGGCTCGCCAAGGGCGACGATGTGCGGTTTATGAATGATGTCGCCATGCGGTTGCAGCAGGACTGAGCGCCACGCAGCCTGTCAATTGCGCGTTGCCATCACGGGCGATCCGTCGCGTGTTTCCGACAGTACGATCACACACATGTTGCGCCAGTTGCGATGCGACCCGCAGGCCACACCGGCATAACGATAGCTGGCAGTCAGGAGTAATCTTCGGTGTCCGCGCCCCGGCACTCCGTCATCGACGACCAGCTGCCGCACCGCGTTGCGCGAACTATAGACACCGTAAACGATAACTTCGCCGACATAGATGTTGCCCCCATGCGCCTTTACCCGGTCGCCCGGCCGCTTGCCGTTGGAGATATGCCCGACCTGCCCGCTCGCGCCCTGGAAACGGACGTGATCGGCCGCTGCTTTCGCAAGGACGTCGCTGTGCCGCACTTCACCCATCGGACGCGCCCTGCGGAGCTCACGGACAGCCTCGATGACCGGACGCGGGCCTTCGTGTGTCGTAAAATCAGGTTCATTGCCTTCTCCAAAGGCGATTCTGCCATCGAAGCGCCGTTCATATTCTTCGAGGTCGCCAGCATAGGAATCGGGGTTAGCGCGGAGAAAGTTGACCTCCTCCAAGATGTCGGCTTCAACACTGGTGCTGCCGTGCAGCGGCCCTATCATCGCGCACGCCGTCATGACGGCTGACAGCCCTCTCAAAATCCTAGTTTTCATTGCAACCTCGACCCGCAATTTTCCGATGCGCTCCTATCACCGCAAGCCTTAACACCGGACAACGACGGATGATGAATGCAGGGGTGGCCAAATCCTGATGAAATCGCTAGCACGCGCGGCAATTGGCTTGGCATCAGCTAGGACGAAAGATTTATTGAAAGACTGCCATCATGGGTTTCAAATGCGGTATTGTAGGACTTCCTAACGTCGGAAAGTCCACCCTGTTCAACGCGCTGACCGAAACGGCGGCGGCGCAAGCGGCTAATTATCCTTTTTGCACGATCGAGCCGAATATCGGTAATGTTGCGGTGCCCGATGCGCGATTGCAAGCTATTGCCAAGATCGGCGGTAGCCAGAAAATCATCGAAACCCAATTGGGCTTTGTCGATATCGCCGGGTTGGTGCGCGGTGCGTCGAAGGGCGAAGGCTTGGGCAACCAGTTCCTCGGCAATATCCGCGAAGTTGATGCCATCGTCCATGTGTTGCGCTGCTTTGAAGACGATGACATCCAGCATGTCGGCAACAAGATCGACCCGATTTCGGACGCCGAAACGGTCGAGACCGAGTTGATGTTGTCGGACCTTGAGAGCCTCGAAAAGCGGGTGCCGAACCTCATTAAAAAAGGCACGCAGGGCGACAAGGAAGCAAAGGCCAGCGGCGTCGTTCTAAGCCGTGCGCTCGACTTGCTGCGCGAAGGTAAGCCAGCGCGCCTGACGAAACGCGATGATGGCGATGAGGAACGATTGTTCCAGCAAGCGCAATTGCTGACCGCGAAACCGGTTCTGTATGTTTGCAATGTCGAGGAAGCCAGCGCCGCCAACGGTAACGCGTTTTCGGCGCTAGTCTTCGAAAAAGCCAAGGCCGAGGGTGCCGAGGCCGTCGTCGTCTCCGCCGCAATCGAGGCCGAAATTTCGACCATGCCTGCCGAAGACCGCGAGGTATTCCTCGAAGACCTCGGCCTAACCGAAACCGGCCTCGCCCGAGTGATCCGCGCCGGTTACGAACTGCTCCACCTCATCACCTTCTTCACCGTCGGCCCCAAAGAAGCGCGCGCGTGGACGGTCCACACCGGCGACACCGCGCCCAATGCGGCAGGCGCAATCCACAGCGATTTCGAAAAAGGCTTCATCCGCGCCGAGACAATGGCGTATGAGGATTATGTCCAGTACAACGGCGAGGCCGGGGCCAAGGAAGCGGGCAAATGGCGGTCCGAAGGCAAGGAATATCTCGTCAAGGACGGCGATATCATGCTGTTCCGGTTTAATGTTTGATCGGTAAAACCCGGCGGTTTAACTTTGCTTGGCGAGGTGGCGGTATACCGCCGCTTGTAGCGCCAAGACGACGACACCCAAGATGCTGCCGGTAAATGCGCTGACGAATGTTTGCACCAGCGGAACGCCCTCTGGTCCAGCTAAAGTGCAGATAATGCCGACAATCAAGTCTATTACCGCCATAGCAATATAGGCGATGAGCATAATCATGAAAAACAGCAAAAAGCATTTCCAGCCAAGGCCGCGCGTTAACTCCCACCCGCGGGCGACGCTACCCCAAATGCCGATGCCTTTGTCAGTTTCTGCAACGACTATAGGCATAACGGGCAGCAATCGACCCGCGATGTAAAACAGCCCGATCAGAAAAGCGAACGCACCAAGGCTAGTCAAAACGCCGGTCAGGATCGAGACGAAAATATAGATTGGAGACAGTTTTAACGCGAATATCAGAGCGTCACCGATCCGCCCCAAATCGGGTCTTAAAAGCAATGAAAGGACCGCTATACTGCCGAAAAGCGACAACAAGCCAAGCGGTAAAAGTATCGGCCAATTGGCGCGCAAATGGTCGCCTTGTGCAGCAAAAATGTCAGCGAC
>JANMPK010000302.1:0-2649 GCA_031369825.1 Sphingomonadales bacterium | reverse complement strand
ATGGCTGCCGCCGTCGGATTGGGAATCGAGTGCACGTGATGCGCTCAAACTGCTTGGCTTTGCCGGGCAAAAAGACTGGAGTCTGGAGCGCACGCTTTACCGGTTGGAGGCGTATAACGGTTTTGGCTACCGGCCCTACGGTGTCGCATCCCCCTATCTCTGGAGCTTTTCCAACCATTATGCGCGCGGCAAATATGTCGCTGACCGCAAATGGAGTTCGACCGCGAAATCGCAACAATGTGGTGCGGCGGTAATGCTAAGGCTGTTGACTGACGCGGGCGAGGTCGAGTGGCCGACCGAGTAAATCAGGGTGGCGTTTAGCCGGATTGCTGTTAGTCTCCGTGCAACCAAGTTTCTGGAGAGCCTCACCCATGAAAACCGCCCTATCAGCAATTGCGCTATCGCTTTGCCTTGCCACGCCAGCTGCCGCCCAGCAGGATATGTCTAATGTCGAAATCAAGCCGGAAATATTGGCCCCCGGCGTCGCAGTGCTATTTGGTGCGGGTGGCAATATTGGCGTGTCATACGGTGAGGATGGCACAGTGCTTATCGACGACCAGTTTGCGCCGCTAACCGAGAAAATCCAAAAGGCGGTTGCCGATCTCGGCGCTACGCCCGTCAAGTTCCTGATTAACACCCACTGGCATTTCGACCATAGCGGCGGGAACGAAAATATGGGCAAGGCAGGCGCAATTATCATGGCGCACGACAATGTCCGGGTGCGGATGGCGGCAGGTGCCACCGTCGCGGGGAATGTTGTGCCGCCAGCAGCCAAGGCTGCTTTGCCGGTTATCACTTATGCTGATGGCCTCAAACTCCACCTCAATGGTGAGGAAGTCCGTGTCATCCACATGCCAGCGGGCCACACCGACGGCGATTCGATCATCCACTGGACCAAGTCGAATGTCATCCATATGGGCGATTTGTTTATGTTCGGCATTAGCTTCCCATTTGTTGATGTAGGAAGCGGCGGTGACGTCAGAGGCTTTGTCACAGCCGCCGACAAGGTGCTGGCAATCGCCAATGATCAGACGAAAATCATTCCGGGTCATGGTCCGGTCGCCACAAAAGCCGACCTCCAGAACCACCGCAATATGGTCGCGGGTACAATCGCCAAAGTTGAGGCGGGGATAAAGGCGGGTCAGACGCTGGAGCAGATCAAAACGTCGCGCCCTGCTGATGGCTATGGGATAAAGGCCGATGGTTTCATAACAGCTGACCGCTTTGTTGAGACCGTCTATAATATATTGAAGTGAGGGCTAAGCGCCAATCGCGTCAATCTCTTTGCGTAGACTTTCAATCAGCGGCTGTATGCGCCGCAACCGAGGTGCTTCCTGATTGATGATCGCGTGAAACGCCAAGCGCTTATACTTGAGCGAGTCCTCGTCCGCCATCATCGCCCCTGTTGGCATCGTAGAAATTAACAGGTCGATAAGCCGGTCGACCCCGTGCAGTCGTCCCCACAGATAGTCGTTCTCGCGGTAGGCGCGGCTGAAAAATGCTCCAAAATTGTTGAACTCAATGCCTTTGAGTGTTGCCGCAGCGCCACCTTTGCGGATGGTCGGGGCATCGTCAGGGGAGATGCGGTCAACCTTTACTGGGTCGAACTCGTCAAAGCCTTCGTCCTGCAACAACGGCAGCGTGGCAATATCGTAGAGCGCGTAGCCCAAATAGCCGAGCAGCATCGTGCGCCGCGCTTCGTCGGGTAGCGCCAGCAACGCCTCGCACAATATCTCGTCGGTATGCCGGTCTGCCGCCGCCAAGTCGCGCTGGTTTGCCAGATGGTCGATCAGGGCCGCGGGCTTGGCAACACCTTGCTGCACCGCCATCGTGAAATCTACGCCAAGATATTCGGCAGTTTCGAGGTCGAGGAACTTGGCAAGACACAGATAGATCGCGTTGCGCATTTTGCCGATGCTTTCATCGGGTATGTCGATCACATTCTCGACTTCTTCGGCCAAATGCCGCGCCATGAACCGCAGCCGCCTTATGCGGAACCGCAGATCATGCTCGCGGAAGAACTCGACGGTTTGCGGGGTAGCGCCTATGCCTTTTGCGCCAGCCATCGTGTCGAGATCGCGCACGCGCAGGTCTGCCCAGATCGCCGCGCGCAACGAATGAAAATGGTCCGCTGAACCCTCTGGCCAAGCCCGCCGTGCGGTGGCAACGATATCATCGACCGCACCCGCCAGTTTCAAATGGCCATACGCCTGATAGCTGAAACCGGCGGCGACAATCGCTTTTTCCTGCGCTGCATTCCGCCATTTCTGCATCCGTTCAGGCGTCGGCTTGGTCAAAAACCATGTTTTGCCCAGCATCACCTCGACAGTGCGCTCGACCTCGACCCGCAAACTGTCGATCACATGGCGCATCCGCTTTATTCGGTCGGAGCGGCCAGTGATTTTCTCCAGCGCATCGCGGATCGGCTGCTCGCGTGGAATGTTGGAGGTGGCACCGAGCAAGGTGGCAAAGAACCCCGGCGGCTTGCGCGGCATGTTGCTCGTCCCGTCGGCGTTGCGCTTGCCAAAGCGGAAACTGGGCCTGCCCGGCTTGGGGTCGATATAGACAAAGCGACGGTCAACCTCGCGCCTCGCGGGGCGGTTACGTAGCGCACCAATCGCTTGGTTGAACGGCGCGTTGGCCAGCACC
>JANMPK010000300.1:0-2346 GCA_031369825.1 Sphingomonadales bacterium | reverse complement strand
AAATGCGGCGATAGCGGCCGGTTCGTTTCTTGCCCCATCAACTAGGTCCTTATTTAGCTTTGATGCGTCGTTCTTTAACCGTTTGCCGCGACCGCGCAAGACCTCTGGAGCCCAAATGTCGGAACGAAAAATCGTAACATGGCTAACCAGCAGTTAACCATTTTACGCCTAAATAAAAGCTGCATGGCCGGACTATCCGGACAATAACAATACGGAGCGCAATATGGCCACTATCAGCGGGCTTACAGTATCGGACGTTACAGAAATCATCGCACCTTATGATGCTGATGGTAAATTGTCAGAAAACAGCCGAAAGCTCGCGCAGTATGTTGGCAATCACTATCTATCAATGAGTGAAGATTACTGGGCCTTCTGGCAAAGTTCGGATGACTATGGTGCCAATTTTAATACCGAAACCCTGACTGCCTCAGTTGCCGCATTAGCCAAGTATATTGATCTGCGCACCAACCGCTTTGATCAGCGTGAATGGGTCGACATCATTCAGTCGATGGTGATTGATTCCTGCAACCGCGAGGTTCCTTTGGGACGAGTATTGGCCGCTACCGGGCGCGCCAGTCGTCTGTTCCTTGCAGTATTAATTGCCAATTGTGATAAGAATGATGCTGAATTTCAATCGCTCGCGGATACCTCAGTTGCAGTGTCATGTATCGAAATGACAATTATTTCAAAATGCTATTGGCAGCACGAACAATCACGTATTGAAAAACACCAGTTGGATTATTCTAGCCAGTTTGAAGCAGAAATCGGCCACGCTGCCCATGATGTCGCTGACCAGACGAGCCTATTGCGCCAGCAAGCAACCAGCAGCTCGCAAATGGCCAACGGTATGCTTAGCAAAACATCCGAGGTTGCCGCCGCTTCCGAACAATCGGCGATTGCAATGCGCGAGGCAGCGCAAACCGCCGCTGGCCTGATCCGCGCAATTGAAGATGCACGGACCGAAGTTGAAACCGCATCCGACGTCGCCAATCGCGCCGCTGCACAAGCGACGCAAGGGGTCGCCGCGACGGATACACTGTCTGAACAGTCGCATTCGATTGAATCTATCCTTGGCCTAATCCGGGAGATTGCGGGCCAAACCAACTTGCTCGCACTCAACGCAACGATCGAAGCCGCGCGCGCTGGCGATGCTGGCCGGGGCTTTGCGGTTGTTGCGCAAGAGGTCAAAAGCCTCGCCAACCAGACTGCGCAGGCGACAGACGAGATTGCCCAGAAAATCGCCGCCATCCAAAGCGCCACCAAAGCATCGGTTGAATCGAACGCCTCGATCCGCGCAACCGTTGACGAGGTGCAACAATCCGCCGAACGCATCCGCCGCGCGATGGAAGAGCAGGCGCAGACTGTTACGATGATAACAGCATCGGTGGACGAAACCGCATTGGCTGCTGATCTTATGTCAAACACGATCTCGGCAATCCGCAGCGATACAGAGAATGTTGTATCTGAAATCTCTTCACTGGAACAAGGTTTTGCACAAGTGAACGAGAAGATTACATCACTTCAGGTCAATGCCAGCCGGTTCATCGGCAACCTCTCACGCTAACAGCGGTTGAATTTCGTCGCCCGCTGTGAAAAGCAGCGGGAATGAAAAAACATATCCTGATAACCGGCGCGTCGCGTGGAATTGGCGCCGCTATAGTGTCTGCTTTCGATCCACAAGATGTCTCAATAATAGCGTTCTCAAGCCAAGACGGCGATTTGAACGTTTCAAAGACACCAGCACTGCTTTGGCAGACCGCTATCGAACGTCTTGACGGCCGCATAGACGTGCTGATCAATAATGCCGGTGTTTTCGAGGCCAACCCGATAAGCGCGGATGATGCAGATTGGCTCGAAAACTGGAAACGGACCATGCACATCAACCTGACCGCCAGCGCAGATCTTTGCCGACGCGCAGTTCTGCATTGGCAAAACACAGGCGTAGCTGGGCGCATTATCAATATCGCCAGCCGCGCCGCACATCGCGGTGATAGCCCAGACCACTGGCATTACGCCGCGTCGAAGGCTGGCATGGTCGCAATGACCAAAACCATTGCCCGCGCCTACGCCGCACAGGACATTTACGCCTTCGCCATTTGCCCCGGCTTCACCATGACCGGCATGGCGGAAGATTATCTCGACAGCCGTGGCGGCGATAAATTACTCGCCGACATTCCATTGGGCAAAGTGGCGGACCCCGAAGAAGTTGCCGCCATCGCCAAATTCTGTGCATTAGACGCTCCGCCGTCGATGACAGGTGCAATTCTTGACGTAAATGGAGCAAGTTATGTCCGTTAAACTGTTTCTGCCTTTAACACTTATCGCTGCTGCATTGTCCGGATGCGC
>JANMPK010000269.1:0-6181 GCA_031369825.1 Sphingomonadales bacterium | reverse complement strand
TCGAAAAAGACCTGTCCGACCTCAATTCAACACTGGAAAGCCGGGTTGAACAGCAATCTGCCGAACGTGACCGTCTGTGGTCGTTGTCGCAAGACCTGTTGCTGAGTGCAGATTATGAAGGCAACCTTATCAAGGCTAACCCGGCACTGATCCGGTTGCTTGGCGGCAAAATGCCGTCTTTGTTTGATGCCGTTCACCCGACCGAGCGGGCCTATGTGCGCAGCATTCTTGGTAACCTGAAAGCAACTGGAAACCCCGGAAAACTGCAAGCATCAACGATGGATGCCGATGGCATATGGCGGCAGATTGCTTGGTCGATTACACCCGATCCGTCGGGCGACTGTTTCTTTGCGGTTGGCAGAGACATCACCGAAACGGTCTCGACACAACAGCGTATCCGCGATGCCGAAGCACGGATGGCACAGGTCCAGCGGATGGAAACGCTTGGGCAACTGGCAAGCGGCGTCGCGCATGATTTCAACAATCTGCTGGTGCCGATCTTTGGTGTGCTCGACATGTTGCAACGCCGTCCGCAGGGCGACCCCGATTTTGACAAGCTGATCAAGGGCGCGAGCAAAGCGGCAATGAATGCCCGTAATATGGTCCGGCAAATATTGAAGTTTTCACAAGCACAGCAAATCAATCCCGAGCGCGTTGACATTAGCAGACTGATACCGGCAATGGCCGATTTGTTACAACACAGCTTACCTGCTTCGGTCGAACTCGATCTCACCGCCGATCAATCATTGCCACCAGTAATGGTCAACGCCACACAGCTGGAACTCGCCGTGCTAAACCTTGCGATCAACGCACGCGACGCGATGCCAAGTGGCGGTCAATTGACGATTTCGGCGAAGGCAAGCGACAAACATAAAGACGGCGTGGTCATCTGCGTCGCCGACACCGGTCATGGCATGGATGCGGCAACCATCGCCCAAGCCAGCGAAGCGTTTTTTACGACCAAAGGCCCGGGCAAAGGCACTGGACTTGGCCTGTTCATGGCCAAACGACTGACTGAACAGGTTGGCGGCACATTCGACATCGCAAGCGTCGTTGGAACCGGCACAACAATATCGCTCGACTTACCCGGTGCCGATAGCCCACACCTGAAACGGAGCGGTAAGTCTAAACGTCCAGATTCTGGTGCAAATAATTCGGGTTGAATGAAGCGGTCGCCTGCAAGCGGCGCAAATCATGAACCACCAGTTCACGCCGGTGCAGCGTTGCATGCCCGGCGTCGTTCAGCTTGCGGACAACGCGCCCAACATGCGTTTGGGTCAGCCCGAGCGAATCTGCAATATCCTGGTGGGTGAGCGGAAACGCGCAGGCATTGTCCTTCACAAGTCCTATCGAACGGAGCCGCAAGAACATCTCGCAGCATAAATGCGCCAGACTTTGATAGGCGTCGCGCTGCCCCAGATTGACCGTCCATTCACGCTGAATTGACGCATTGACCAATGTTTCCCACCACAAGGCGCGGATCACGCGCGGATGGCCGTCGCCAATCTCATCGAGCGTTGCAGGCGATATTTTCGCATAAGTAAGCGGCGTGATTGCGCCAATCGAATGGTCCATTTCTTTAAGGATATAGACGTGCAGGTCACACAAATCGCCGGGCACAAATAATCCGATAATCTGCCGCTCGCCGCCTTCCAACATCTTATACCGATACGCCCAACCTTCGGTGATCAGATACACGTCTTTAGGATCATCACCTTCGCGGATGATATCCTGTCGTGCTTTTACCGATCGCAAACGGTTTTTCCCGAGCTCTATGATCGCGGCTTGGCTCACCGCCGACAGCGGGCCAAAGGCTTGCAGCTTTCGCAACAGAAATTCGCCCGACATGTGCCCTCCATTTCTACAATAATGGCGTTATCCGATGCCAAATCGCTAAGCTACACAAATGCCCGAATTTGAATATTTTTGATATTTTTGGAACTTGCTTGGGTGGCGTCGGTTCTCGTAGCTGCAAGAAAGGGTCGTATGACAGACAACATTATAGTCCAAGTCATTGGCGCTCTCGCTGCGACTGCTTCGGTTATCAGCTTTTCGCCGCAAGCGTGGAAAATTATTCAATCGCGCAATGTCAAAGGGCTATCGGCGCGGATGTATGCGTTGACCGTGGCCGCCTTCGCATTGTGGTTGCTTTACGGGCTATTGAAGATGGATTGGGCGTTAATTGTACCCAATGTACTGTGCCTCATTTTGGCGGGGTTCATTCTGACGATGATTATGTTGCCCAAGTCCGCGCGCGAACAGGTTGGCCAGAAAATCAAAGCTACTGTGACAGAAAAAGAGAATGTTTGAATATGGAATCAAGAACCAAACAAGCTATCAGCTGCACTGCGCTGGTCGTCGATAATGACGAACTGGTAAGGTTGGGGACCGTAGTGATGCTGCGTGAAATCGGGTTTACGTTGATGACTGCGCCTGACGGCCCTAGCGGTCTCGTGCTCATAGAGTCTGCAAAAATGCCTGATATATTGGTCACCGACTATGAAATGCCGGGAATGAACGGTGTCGAGCTAGCGAGGATCATTACCGATAAAAGCCCTGGCGTCCACGTGTTGATAGTTACCGGTCATAATGATCTAGGCCAGGAAATTCCGGATCACTGGCAGGTATTGCAAAAGCCGTTCACGAATATGGAAATGCAGTCTGCATTGGAAATATTCGGCATTCGTGCCGCCGATCAGTTGGCAGGATAAACCAGCGTAATTTCCACCCCAAAATTCGGTGTGCTGTTAGTTGTGAGTTTGCCATTTACCTGCCGCGCGAACGCATCCATCAAGGTCGTTCCCATTGCGCCGACACTGCTTTCCGGTTCAAAGCCAATGCCATTGTCAGCAATTGTTAGCGTAATGGTGTCGTCCACGCGCTCCAGCGTGATTTTAATATGGCCATTGCGATCATCGGGAAAGGCATGCCGATAAGCGTTGGACACGGCTTCGACGATGAACAATGTGATCGGAATGGCTTGATCAACCGGACCGATAACCCTGTCGGTGGTGCAGCTCAGGTCAACATCCCTACCATAGATCATAGCGTCGGTCCGAAGCTGTGCGCACAATTCGGGTAGTATCCGGCCCATGTCGATCAACCCTTGTTCGGCCTGATCACCATGGTCGTATAACAGCCGGTGGATAAGCGCCAACGCGCCCATCCGCACGCGGGTCTGGTCTAGCACTAACCGGGCTTGATCGTCTTTCACCTGCGCGGCTTGCAACCCGATCAGGCTCATCACCATTTGTAGGTTATTCTTGACTCGGTGGTTGACTTCGCGCGCCATCATTTTGGTGGTTGCTGCGGCCTTGGCCAGATCATCGCTACGCTGCGAAATCGCGGCCGCCATGCCGTGCATATCTTCACTCAAGCTCGTGATTTCGATTGGTGCACTTGCAAATTTTGTGGGGTCCCCGGTATAATTACCCTGGGCAAACTGGTTCGCCAATATTGCGAGTTCGCGTAGCCAGCGAACCACCAGACGGTTGACGCCAATCCACACCGCAACCGACGTTAATAATAAAGCCAATATGGGCAGCAACAAATCGGTGCGGAACTGGTTGCGCGCGAATGCCGACAGCTTTGTTTGCGGTTCTGCATACACAACATGAAGCTGCCTGTTATGCAGTGGTGCCGATGAATAGGTCCAACGGACACCGGATGTGTCAACGATGCTGTTGGCCTTTGCAAACGATGCCTTCACATTTACGCTTTTTAGCGAAGACGGTTTCGCCGAAAGGATGATTTTTCCATTTCCATCGGCTATCGCCGCCAATGCGTCGGGTGATAAGGTTGTCTTCTGTAGTGCCGACTTCATCCAGGACGTCTTAATTGCAGCGGTGATCATACCATCAAAGTCACCAGCATCATTAAATAATGGATGAACAGCTACCAATATTTGTTGTTTGGAAATGCTGCCAATCAAAGGCGCACTGACCGAAAAACCCTTCTTTTTTGAGGCAACTTGCCACCAAGCCTCGTCTTCAAACGTCGCTGCGCCGTCCACAGGCAAAACGCTGCAACGCACACGGCCAGACGAATCCGAGCGGGCCATATTGACGATCATTTCTTGAGAGCCAAGCGCACTCGCCAACCGCACCGAGCAATCCGGCGAATTGTCTATCACACTTTCTTCTTTCGCCATCATTTCCAGCCGCCGTTCGGCAAGCGCAAACGGCTCACGCTGGACAGCTGCGGTAGCGAGCGCCGTTGTCGACAGCGTTTCTTCGATCAGCGATTGCGCATATTGCCGGTTCACCAATCCTTGGGTCACGCTGATAAAAGCAATAGGCAACAGCGCTATAAGCACCGCTAAAAGGAGTGACTGGTTAAGCGTCAGATGACGCATCTTTTGTTGCCCCCAACCTTCTTTATTATGTCATCGAGGCATGACGGCGCGGTACATCCATCTGCCGTAACGGCTGCCTTGCATCCTGTTCACCGGATTCTGCTCCGTCGGTCAAATCTTCTGGCCCATTGATGAGGGCGCTAAGCGCAACCCGGCCACGCGCCAACCGGCTTTTAATTGTGCCGATCGCACATCCCATGACTTCAGCAGCTTCCTCATAAGACATGCCGTTTGCACCGATCAGCATCAACACTTCGCGTTGCTCAGCGGACAGTTTCTGTAGCGCCTTTGCGACGTCTTCAACATTGATACCGTCATGCTGGCTGGCGTTAACAACCAGCAAGCGTTCGGCAATTTCAGGGTCCCACGACACCATCCGTGAATTTTTGCGTATCGTTGTATAAAACTGGTTGCGCAGGATCATGAAAATCCACGCGCGAAAATTAGTTCCCGGTTGAAAGCTGGTGCGCGCTGCCCAAGCACGCGTCATCGCATCCTGTGCCAGGTCATCGGCCAAATCGCGGTTACCACATAGACCACGGGCGAATGAACGCAGATGCGGGATGATTGCCAGCAAATTGTCACGAAAAACCTTATCTGCCTCAGCAGACGGCGGACACCGTTCGGTCGATGAACTCAATGCTCTTCCCCGGACGATCCTATTTTCCGGTCAATTTCTGCCAAGATATCCAAAAACTCTTTTGGTACATCTTCTGCCTGCACTTCGTCATGAAGTTTTTTGAGGGCAATTGCGATAAAATCAGCATTTCCCACAAATCCCGTGCCTTTGGTTACGCCGGTTTGCACTCTGTCTTCCTTTGTAGTCTTTGGCGTTTTTCCGGCCATAGGGGCTAGCTCCAAACTTGTTTTCGGTTCAAAAGGCTCTAGCATGATATAGCATTTTCGCACGTCTCGATTGTTGGCATATCAGCCCAACACAACTTATGTCGTCGCAGGCCGATTATTTCTCGTTACTTTGCATAACCGACTGTGCCGAAAAATGTTCCAAGTGTGTGGAACAAAAAATCATTTGCCCGATTATACAGTTTACAAAGAGTGGGATAAAATATGTCATTTACACATGCCGTTGCACCTGAATTACCGTATTTGCGTCGTTATTCGCGCGCAATAACCGGTTCTCAGGTATTGGGTGATGCTGCGGTCAGAGAAACGCTTGAGGCGATTCTTGCTGCCCCTGAAGAATTTAATGCCGAAGGCCCGGCGCGGCTCGAATTATACCGCGTGTTCCACCGGATTTGGCAGCCCGGCACATTGGGGGCTCTAAACGGCAACGACAATCTGCCAAATATGAGCCAACGCACGCGTCAGGCATTGTTGCTGACCGCTGTCGAAGGTTTCAGCCTGAAACAGACCGCCGAAATACTAATGACCAGCGCCGACGAACTTTCTGCCGATCTGCAGGACGCAAAGACGGTTATGGCTAACTCTCTCAAGTCGCAGGTTATGATTATCGAGGATGAAGCGATCATCGCGCTGCACATCCAGTCCATTGTCAAATCGGTTGGCCATGATGTTGTCGGCGTTGCCCGCACCCATAGCGAAGCAGTGAAAATGGCACGGGAAACGCAGCCTGAACTGGTTCTGGCCGATATCAGCCTAGCCGATGGGTCGAGCGGCATCGACGCGGTGAAAGAGATATTGGAAGATATCGACGTGCCTGTGATTTTTGTCACCGCGTTTCCAGAAAGGCTGCTGACCGGCGAACGACCGGAGCCAACCTATCTGATCACCAAGCCGTTCGAGCCGATCATGCTAACCGCCACGATAGCGCAGGCCTTGCTTTCAGACCGCGAAAACAAAGCTGCG
>JANMPK010000254.1:0-5122 GCA_031369825.1 Sphingomonadales bacterium | reverse complement strand
TCGTCGCGTTCGTCGGTGCGGTTATCGTATTGGCGATAATGAACCTGGTGCAACGAGGTCGTGTTCGGTAAATTTCCACCAAGCAAGTTCTAAGGCCGTGCGAGTTGATCGCGCGGCCTTTTTCATGCGCGAAACGTGGATTTGACGTCGTTCGTCGAACAGATTTGCCGCCCGTCTGTATTGTGCCCTGCACAAAGCTGCTATATCCTAGAGAAAAGTAGCAAATCGCTACTTACCGGTATCTCGGCTTGATGTGGGTGAGTTATTTAGCTAATACACTTAGATGAATCGCAGCCTTGTCTGTTTTATTCCAACTGCACGCGACCAATTTGGATCATGATTATGAACTACGAAACATCAATGAGCACTGGCTTGGACGGCGAATTGCTCGACAGAGACGACACTGCCCGTACGCGCCGTCGCCGCTGGATCATCATAGCAGTGGTTGCGGCTGTGCTGATTATCGGTGCGGTTGCAGCATATACGTTCATGGGTGGTAGCGAAGATACAGCAGCGGCCACAGCTGCCGAAAAAGAAGGGCAAGCACAAACAGTCAGTGTGATAGCACCGGGGCGCGATACCGTTGTTCGCGCGATCAATGCAACAGGAACGCTGGCTGCCCGACGCGAAGTTCCTGTCGGCGTGGTTGGCGAAGGTGGTCAGGTTACGCGGGTCAATGTCGATGCTGGTGATTGGGTGCAACAAGGCCAAGTATTGGCGAGCATCGACCGGTCCGTCCAGTCGCAACAGGCCATTGCACTCGAAGCACAAATCGGTGTTACACGCGCGGACCTGCAACTGTCGCAGAACGAATTGGACCGCGCTTTGCAGCTGGTCGAGCGTGGCTTCATTTCCAAAGCCGATGTCGACCGCAAAACTGCAACGCGCGACAGCGCGCGTGCCCGCGTCAACGTCGCCAATGCACAATTGAATGAAACGCGTGCCCGCAACGCCCGGCTAGATATCCGCGCACCGGTAAGCGGCTTTGTTTTGGAACGCAGCGTTGAACCGGGCCAAACGGTTAGCTCTGGCAGTGGTGTGCTTTTCCGTCTGGCCAAGGGTGGCGAGATGGAGCTGCAAGCGCAATTGGGTGAAGCCGATCTGGCAACAATATCGGAAGGCGTTTCAGCAACGGTCACACCAGTCGGTGACACCCGCCAGTTTAACGGCCAGATTTGGCAAGTTTCACCGGTAATCAATCCGCAAACCCGTCAAGGTATTGCGCGGATCGCATTGCCCTTCGACCGTGCGCTACGCCCAGGCGGCTTTGCCAGCGTAGAGATTAAGGCAGGTGCAGTGACCGCGCCTATTCTGCCGGAATCAGCAGTCCAAAATGACCGTGATGGCAGCTTCGTCTATATATTGGATAAAAAGAACAAGGTAGCCCGGCGCACCGTTAAGATCGGATCGGTAACCGCCAACGGCCTAACCATCGCTGAGGGCTTGGATGGGACCGAGCGTGTTGTTCTGTTTGCTGGCGGGTTCCTCAACCCTGGCGAAACGGTCAATCCAAAGCTTCAGAAGAAATAAATCAGTACCGCAGACGGACCTATTTCGGTCACCGCTGTAAATTGGAAATATGATCATGAGCTTCCGTAATATCTCCGCTTGGTCGACCCGCAATCCGGTAGTTTCCATCGTTTTGTTCGTCGCGTTGTCACTGGCGGGCATTATGAGCTTTATGTCGATGGATGTGCAGGACAATCCTGACATCGAATTTCCAGTGGTGATCGCAACTATCGTTCAGCCGGGCGCCGCGCCGACCGAAATCGAAACGCAGATCACCCAGAAAATGGAATCTGCGGTGCGCAGTATCAGCGGCGTTCGCTCGATAAGCTCTAATGCCAATGAAGGGTCGACTACGACCGTTGTCGAATTCGAAATCGGCGAAGATATCAATCAGGCTGTTAATGAGGTCAAGAACGCAATTGACCAGATCCGCAGCGATTTGCCCGATGGGATATTAGAACCGCAAATCAGCAAGGAAACGACCTCTAGCGAGCCAATCGCTTATTACGCGGTGCGTTCCTCCGATATGACGCTTGAACAGTTGAGCTGGTTTGTCGACGACACGGTTTCCAAGCGTTTGTTGGCGATTCAGGGCATGGCCTCGGTCGGACGCAACGGCGGCGTTGACCGCGAAATTCGGGTAATTCTCGATCCTGCCAAGATGCAGTCAATGGGCGTCACCGCCAGCCAGATCAACAGTGTGCTGCGCCAAGTAAATATCAATGCCGCAGGCGGCCGCGCCGAAATTGCCGGTTCGCGGCAATCTGTCCGTGTGCTCGGTAACGCCGATGACGCTTATGCCCTATCGCAGAGCCAAATTTCGATGGGCAACGGTAGCAGCATAAAGCTCACCGATGTCGCCAAGGTTGAGGACAGTTTTGGTGAACAACGCTCAATTGCCAAGGTGAATGGCAAGCAAGTTGTTACGTTCGGTATCTCACGTGCCAAAGGTGCGTCCGACGTCACTGTCTTTGACGAAGCCGTCAAAAAGATGGACGAGATTAAGAAGGAAAATCCCGGAGTCGAGTTCATTCAGCTGTTCAACAGCGTAGTCTACACAAAGGGTCAGTATAAAAGTTCTATGGCAGCGATGATCGAAGGCGCATTGCTGGCCATTGTTGTTGTGTTCCTGTTCTTGCGCGATTGGCGCGCAACTGTGATTTCGGCGATTGCCATTCCGCTTTCGGCGATCCCGACATTTTGGTTCATGGACCTGATGGGCTTTACGCTTAACTCGCTCTCGCTTCTCGCACTCGGGTTGGTTGCAGGTGTGCTGGTCGATGATGCCATTGTGGAAATTGAAAATATCGTCCGGCATATGCGAATGGGCAAATCCGCCTATCAAGCCTCGATTGATGCCGCTGATGAAATTGGGCTCGCTGTGGTCGCCACTACATTCTCGATCGTCGCGGTGTTCCTGCCGGTCGGCCTGATGCCAGGCGTATCGGGGCAGTTTTTCAAAAATTTCGGACTGACGGTCGTGGTGTCAGTTCTGGTCAGCCTTGCGGTCGCGCGTTTGATTACACCGATGGTCGCCGCTTATTTTCTGAAGTCGCACGGCGTTGCCGAGCACGGCGAAAGCCGGTGGATGAACACATATATGAAAATCCTGCGTTGGTCGCTCGGCCATCGGCGTTGGATGATGGGTATCGGCGTAGCTGCTCTGGCGCTCACCGGATTTCTTTTCACCGCAATTCCGATGCAGTTTTTCCCGACGGTCAATACCGATTTTAGCCGCATATCCATCGAAATGGTGCCCGGCACCACTTTGGAGCGCACCGAGGAGGTTTCCGATCAGGTTGTGGCGATCATCAACAAGGAACCAGAAGTACAAACCGCATTGCAAAGCATACGCGAGGGCAATGGGCGTATCTTCATCACATTGAAGCCAGACCGGGCGCGAACCAGCATCGAATTTGAAAAAGCGCTGGCTTCGCAGATGCAACGCATTCCCGACGCGCGTGTGAACTTCCAGTCGCAACAGGGTCCAGGTGGCGGAACAGGCCGTGAGGTATCGGTTATGCTCTCGGGTTCCGACCCCAAATTGTTAGGCGATACCGCCGCAAAACTAGTCGAACAGATGAAGGGGCTGAAGGAGGTTAAAGCGCCACGCGTTGCCGCCGACATGCAGCGCCCGGAACTGATCATCAAACCACGGCTTGAGTTGGCGGCACAATTGGGTGTGACAACATCGGCACTTAGTCAAGCGATCCGGATCGCAACGCAGGGTGACATTGACCAAAACAGTGCCAAATTCTCGCTATCCGACCGGCAAATTCCGATCCGCGTGATGTTGCCGAAAAATTCACGAACCGATCTTTCGACGATTAGCAACTTACCCGTGCCGACATCCAGCGGCGGTTCGGTGCCACTCGCGCGCATTGCTGACATTACCTTCGGTTCCGGCCCAACCACCATTCAGCGCTATAACCAGAACCGGCGGATATTTGTCGGCGCCGATTTGGGCGAAGATGTCGTAAAAAGCGACGCAACCGAAGCGGTCAACAAACTGCCGATCATGCAGAATCTGCCAAGTGGAATTTCAAATGCACCATTTGGAGAAGATGAGTGGCAGCAGGAAATGATTGCCAGCTTCGGCGTAGCCCTGTTGTCGGGCGTGCTGTTGGTGTTTGCGGTGTTGGTACTACTCTACCGTCGTTTCATGTCGCCATTGGTCAACATGAGCTCTTTGCTGCTTGCCCCGCTTGGCGGATTGCTGGCGCTGATGATTATCGGCCAACCGATCTCAATGCCAGTGTTTATCGGCATATTGATGCTGTTCGGTATTGTCGCCAAAAACTCGATTTTGTTGGTCGATTTTGCGATTGAAGAGATGGAGCGCGGCGTCCCCAAATTCCAAGCGATTATGGAGGCTGGGCATAAACGGGCACAGCCTATCGTGATGACCACTGTTGCAATGACCGCAGGTATGATCCCCACCGCACTGTCGCTCGGCGGTGATGGCGCGTGGCGCGCGCCGATGGGCACGGTGGTAATTGGCGGGCTGATCGTCTCGACGCTCTTGACACTGCTTATTGTGCCCGCAGGCTTCAGTCTGGCTGATGGTCTCGAAAAACGCATTGGCCCTTGGCTTCGCCGTAATCTGTTGACCTATCGTACCGAAGCTGATGATTCGATTGACGCCAACGAGGCTGCGGCCAAAGACGCAAAAAAGAAGCGTCCGCCCGCATCGACCACCGGTGGTTTGCAACCTGCCGAGTAAATTGCTCTTCGCTACCCTTGGCAGCGTGGCCCGCCTTGGGCTAAGGCATTGATGTGAAATCGGTCAGTCAACTGGGGCAATCCGAAAAAGCGCGCTATGCAGAGCGTGACGCAGAATTGCGTCAGATGCGGATGGTTGCCACCGGTTTGCTGCTGGGCATGGTATTGCTGTTTGTTGTTGGCAACCATTTGGAAACAAGACTCCAGGGCCATTGGGGCTTCCTGCGCGCTTTTGCTGAGGCAGGGATGGTTGGCGGTCTGGCAGACTGGTTTGCGGTCACAGCATTGTTCCGCCACCCGCTTGGCATTCCTATCCCCCACACCGCGATCATCCCGCGCAACAAGGAGCGTATTGGCCGCACACTCGCCAATTTCTTGCGCGGTAATTTCC
>JANMPK010000251.1:0-8404 GCA_031369825.1 Sphingomonadales bacterium | reverse complement strand
GCGATTCCGACAGCATTGCTGCTCGATTCGGTGGCAACGCGGCTTGATCCGGCGGTGATAGGTACGAAGACGCTCGCGCTGAACTTTGTGTTTTCCGACCGAGGCGAGAAAGCAAAGGTGTCGGTCGGTAACGCGGTTATGATAAGCGAGATGGGCGTTGCACACGCCAATCCTGCCGCCACGGTCACAGCGCCGCGCCAACTGTTCCTGGCCATGCTGTTCCTGAAAATGCCTTTGGCGCAGCTGGAGGTGGCGGGGTTGAAGGTGGAAGGTGACCGAGAGACGGTGGAGGCACTGCAGGCAGCACTCGACCCGATGCCGGGGCCGTTCAATATTGCCGAGCCCTGAAGACGCAAAGAACGCAAATATTTTCAAGGGAGTAATGTGAAAGGTCACACTAAGGTCTCACCTTAAACCCGCTCGTGTGAAGGGTTTTCTGGCCGGTTGGGTGCCCTTAAAGCCTCTGGGCGAATGACGATGTCTGTGAGCGAATCTGACAGGGCAAATCCTACATTGCAAGACTTACATCTCGCCGCGTTCGCGCCTGATGGCGTACCATTTTTCGACATTGGCATTATGCTGTTCCAGCGTGTCGGCAAAGACATGGCCGCCGGTGCCATCTGCAACAAAGAATAAAGCTTCGGTCTTTTCGGGGTTCAATACGGCTTCAATCGAGGCGCGCGACGGGTTGGCAATTGGCCCTTTGGGTAAGCCGACCATCGCATAGGTGTTGTAATCGTTGATGTCGGCAATCTCGGACTGACGGATACGGCGGCCAAGTGGTTTGCCTTTGGTGATCGGGTAAATGATCGTCGGGTCGGCCTGCAGCATCATGCCCTTGCGCACCCGGTTCGAATAAACGCCTGCGACCATCCGTCGTTCTGACGGCTTGGCGGTTTCCTTCTCGACAATCGCGGCGAGAGTGACGGCCTCTTGCGGGGTTTTGACGACGGTATCTTTGCTGCGCTTCGCCCAGCTTTCCGCCAACGCCTTCTTCATTGCGCTTTGCATCCGCAATAGCACGGCAGCGCGCGGCTCGTTTAGTTCAAAACTATAGCTGTCGGGCAAGACAGAGCCCTCGGCAGGCACTGGAATGCTGCCTTTTAACTTCTTGTTCGCCATCAGCCGTTCATAGACCATGATCGAAGGCATCCCTTCGACCACGGTCACCATCCGCTGGACCGCTTTGCCGCCAGTCAGGATGTTCAGGATTTCGGCGTTTGATGCGCCAGCCGGAATCAGGAATTCGCCAGCCTTGATCGTGCTGGTCGCCCCGAAAATCTTGGCGCGGTTGACGAAGGCTTCGGCAGACTTAATGACTTGGCCTTGTTCGAGGCTTTTCGCGGCAAGCGTGATGCTGGAACCGGGCTTGATTAGCACTGTCACATCGCGCGTCGACGGCCCCTGCGCGGTCCAGCCGTAGATGAAGTTACCGCCGACCAGGACCAGCAGCAATACCGCCCCGATCAGAACCCATTTGGCGATGCTGCGCATGGATCAGACGGCCTTTATGACGAGGCTGGCATTGGTGCCGCCAAAGCCAAAGCTGTTATTGAGCGCGGCTTTGACCTTACGCTTTTTGGCGACATGCGGCACCAGGTCGACGCCCTCTGTGCCCTCATCGGGATTGTCGAGATTGAGTGTCGGCGGGACGATCTGGTCGCGGAGGGCCAAGATGCAGAATATTGCCTCAACCGCACCAGCGCCGCCCAAAAGATGCCCGATGGCAGATTTGGTCGAGCTCATTGAAACGGTGCTGATGGCGTCGCCGAACAGCCGCTTGACCGCGCCTAATTCGATGGTGTCGGCCATGGTCGATGTGCCGTGTGCGTTGATATAGTCGATATCGGACGGGGTCATCCCGGCGCGCTTTAACGCCATTTCCATCGCACGAAATGCGCCGCTGCCTTCGGGATGCGGAGCGGTGACGTGATAGGCATCACCCGACAGCCCGTAGCCGACGATTTCGGCATAGATTTTCGCGCCGCGTGCCTTGGCATGTTCATATTCTTCGAGCACGACAACGCCAGCACCTTCGCCCATAACGAAACCGTCGCGGTCTTTGTCATAAGGCCGCGATGCCTTTTCCGGTTCGTCGTTGAACGCGGTGCACAATGCGCGGGCCTGTGCGAAACCGGCAATGCCTATTGGGCAAATGGTTGCTTCAGCACCGCCTGCCAGCATGACATCGGCGTCATCAAGCGCGATCATCCGTGCGGCATCGCCAATCGAATGCGCACCGGTGGAACAGGCGGTCACTACAGCATGGTTTGGCCCCATCAGGCCGTATTTGATACTGACTTGACCAGAGATCAGATTTATCAGCCGCCCATGCACGAAATGCGGTGAAACGCGGCTGGGGCCTTTTTCGGCGAGTAACAGCGATTCGCTTTCAATTCCGGGAAGCCCGCCAATGCCCGAACCAATCGAACAACCCGCGCGGAAACGCTGCGCCTCGGTCATTTCAGTGAGCCCAGCGTCTTCAATTGCCTGTCCGGCGGCGTCAATGCCGTAAATGATGAACGGATCAACCTGACGTTGGACCTTATGATCCACACGCAGGTCAGGATCAAAACCCCAGGGATGATCCTTGGGCTTTACCTCGCAGGCAATGTGGCATTTCTGATCGCTGGTGTCGAAACGGGTGATACGCGACGCACCGGACTTTGCGGCAATCAGATTTGCCCAAACGGTTTCCACATCCGCCCCCAAAGGCGTAACCAGACCCAATCCGGTAACCACGACCCTACGCATCATGCAATCTCCAAAGCCCGTCTCATTGTTGCCCAATAAAAACAACTAGGCCCAAAAAGCAAACGGCTTTCCAGCCAAGACCGGAAAGCCGTTATATTGTTATGTTTGAGCGCGAGCCAAGTCGCGCCCAGACCATCAGCTATTGCTGTTGATGAAGTCGATGGCGTCCTTGACGGTGGCAATCTTTTCAGCCGCATCGTCAGGGATTTCGACATTGAATTCCTCTTCAAACGCCATGACCAGTTCAACAATGTCAAGACTGTCCGCACCCAGATCGTCGATGAAGCTCGCAGCTTCGGTCACCTTGTCGGCTTTGACGCCCAGATGTTCGACAACGATTTTTTTGACCCGTTCCGCAGTATCGCTCATTTTTTTGCCCCTTAAAGGTTGGGATGATGAATTTCAGTTTTTGCCCTAATGCGCAGATAGCGCGCTGGCAAGGGGGGAGTGAAGGCTCAAAGCCGCTGATTGGTCACAACATCGCCATTCCGCCGTTCACATGCAAGGTTTGCCCTGTCATATAGCCCGCTTCTTTGGACGCCAGATAGACAACGGCCGCGCCGATATCGCTGCCTTCGCCCATGCGGCCCATCGGGATGCGGGCGTTGAGCGCATCTTTTTGCGCATCGGGCAGGGTTTCGGTCATGGGCGTTGCAATAAAGCCCGGTGCCACGCAATTGACAGTGATATTCCGGCTAGCCAGTTCCTGACCCATGGATTTTGACATCGCGGTCAAGCCGCCTTTGGACGCAGCGTAATTGGCTTGGCCGGGGTTGCCGGTGGTGCCGACGACGCTGGTGATCGTAATGATCCGGCCAAAGCGCGCCTTCATCATCGGTTTCGAAACAGCGCGCATCAGGCGGAATGCAGCTTCGAGGTTGATGCGGATGACGTCGTCCCATTCCTCGTCCTTCATCCGCATTGTCAAATTATCGCGGGTGACACCGGCATTGTTGACCAGAATGTCGATTTGCCCCAGCTTTTCGAGCGCGGCGGGCACCAGCGCTTCAACGCTATCCTTATCGCCAAGATTACAAGGCACCGCGACATGATCGCCGCCGAGCGACGCGCGAAATGCCTCCAATTTTTCGATATTGGACCCGGAAACCGCCAACCGTGCGCCTTGACCGGCCAGCGCGTGGCAGATTGCGCTGCCAATGCCGCCGGATGCGCCGGTTACAAGTGCGGTCATGCCTGTTAGATCAAACATCTTACTCTCCCTTGAACTCAGGTGCGCGTTTTTCGAGGAACGCGGTGATGGCTTCGTCATTGTCGGCGGTTGCATGCGCTAGGCTTTGCATCGCTGCGGACATTTCGAGAATATTTCTCAGGTCCGCTGTCTGCCCTTCGCGTAGCAACCGTTTGGTCATTCGGACTGCATGCGGCGGGTTGGCGGCAATTTTTTCGGCGACCTTGCGGGCAGCTGTCATCAGGTCGGCATCGTCCACCACTTCTGAGACGAGGCCTATCCGCAACGCTTCGGCTGCATCAATGGTTTCGCCCGTGAGCGCGAGTTCGGTTGCCTTGGAAAAGCCGACGATGCGCGGCAACAACCATGCGCCGCCGTCACCGGGGATGATGCCCAACCGCACAAAGCTCTCGGCAAATTTCGCAGACGACGCCGCAATCCGGACGTCGCACATGGTGGTCAGGTCAAGCCCGGCACCAATGGCAGGGCCGTTTATAGCGGCCACCACCGGCACTTCGAGCGCCTGAAACATTAGCGGCAGGCGCTGTATGCCATATTTGTAATTGCGCCGCGTTTCGGCAGGTAATCCAGCGCGTAATCCGCCGCTATCAGGGCGCATCTGTTTCAGGTCACCGCCCGATGAAAACACCGTCCCTGCTCCGGTCAAGATGACGCAGCGCATCGACATGTCCTGATCCGCCGCCATGAACGCGTCGCAGATCAGGTCGATCACACCGACATCGGAAATCGGGTTTCGTTTTTCGGGCATGTTGAGCGTGATCGTCAATATACCGCCATCGCACGACTGGAGGATATGGTTGGCCATCAAATTTCCTTCAGCAGGGCTTCGATATCATCCATCGAAATGACGCTGGTGGTTGCCACGTCCTCGCCCGCGCTGCGTTTGACCATTGGCGAGAGCACCTTGCCGCCGAACTCGACGAAATGGGTGGCGCCTGCACCCGCCATCGCAATAGCCGACTCGCGCCAGCGGACGCGGCCAGTGACCTGTTCGACCAGGTGGCTGCGGATGAGATCCGGGTCGACTACGGGTGCCGCAGTGACATTGGAGTAGAGCGGCACCAATGGAGCCTGTAGGGTCGTCGCGCCCAAAGCCTCGGCCATCGCGTCGGCGGCGGGTTGCATCAATGGGCAGTGGAAGGGAGCCGACACCGGTAAAGGAATACCACGCTTAATCCCAAAATCCTTCGTCATCGCAATAGCGCGGTCGATTGCGCCTTTGTGGCCAGAAATCACGACCTGTCCGGGATCATTGTCATTGGCGACGGTGCAGGTCTCGCCCTCTGCTGCGGCGTTTGCCAGCGCTTCCGCCTTCTCGATATCCGCACCGAGCAAGGCCGCCATCGCGCCAATGCCCACCGGCACTGCCGCCTGCATGGCTTGCCCGCGCAGTTTGAGCAGCTTTGCTGTGGTTGCCAGATCGAACGTTTCCGCCGCACAGAGAGCTGTATATTCGCCCAGCGAATGACCTGCGACATAATCACATTTCGCCGACAACCGTACGCCGCCCTCAACCTCAAGCACCCGCAACGTAGCAATCGCATTGGCCATGATCGCTGCTTGCGCGTTTTCGGTCAGCATCAGGTCGCTTTCCGGCCCTTCGCACATCAGTTTAAACAGATGCTGGCCCAGCGCGTCGTCGACCTCCTGAAACACCGCGCGTGCGGTCGGACTGGCGTCGGCGAGTGCCTTGCCCATGCCGACGGCCTGGCTGCCCTGTCCCGGAAAAATAAATGCGCGCATATTGGTTCCTTACGCTGTTGATGCGCGAACGCCTATAAAGTGGCGCTCGATGTTGCAAGCCCGAACGGTACGACTTTATTGTCTGCATCATGTCCGATATCGGCGCGGCCCAGATATTCGATCCCAGTTTTCCGGCACCAGCGTTTGGCGATGCCTTCTGCGCTTTCGCCGAACGGACGGTCGTTGTCGGGGATGTCGCTGACACGACCCAAGCGAAGCCCGGCTAGGCCCGCATCCTTCAAATGGCTGGAGACGTGGAAAAAGGCGCGGTCGAAGCCGTAGAGATATTCAGCAACCTCCTCGACCATCAACACATGGCCCTTTAGGTCGGGCATCAACGGCGTGCCGACCATCATCGCTAGTGTCATCAGGTTGAAGGCGGCATGTTTTTCGCCAGCTTGGATATGCGGTTCGAGCGATTGCGGGTTTGAATGAACAATCCAGTCGAGTGCGCGCTTTACTGCGGCCTCGCCGCCATCGCGGCGGATATCGGCGGGCATCGGGCCATGTGCCTGTCGGCCTATGCCAGCGCTGTGCAACGCGCCAAGCAAATTGCCTTGGTCGCTGTAGCCCAAATATAGCTTGTCCCCTGCCGCCCCCCTCAACTTGGCCACCGCATCTTCAGCAATCCGGCACGCACCATAACCGCCGCGCACGAACCATATGGCGTCGAACGCAGGATCATTGGCCAGGTCGACAAACGCCTCCAGCCGCTGCGCATCGGGTCCAGCGAAATGGCCGCTTTCCGCAAAGCATTGATCGTGGAAGACGAGCTCGGCGGTCGGGTGGGTGGTTGAGGCGAGCGCGGTAACACGCGCGGCGTCTTCGCGGGTGAAGGGCGTTGAGGGGGCGCAGATACCGATTTTCAACTCATGCACTCCTCTAAAAATCCCAAACCCACTTACCCGTTCGCATCGAGCCCAGTCGAGATGCCGTGAGGCCGTACACCGCCGATGGGTGTCTCGACTGGGCTCGACACGAACGGAGAGGTGGTTGCCAAAACTCGCGCTACCCAATAATCGCCACTTATGCACAAAAACAAATCCTATTTCTTCTGCGGCATCGGTGGGTCGGGCATGTTGCCGCTCGCCAATATCGTCCGCGATGCAGGCGCGAGCGTGGCTGGCTCCGACCGTGCACTTGACCAAGGCCGGTTGGGGCCAAAATTCGAATGGCTGCAAAGCCTTGGCATTGACCTGTTCGCGCAGGATGGCAGCGGGCTTGTTAGTGGCGACCAAATCCTGATCGCATCCGCCGCCATCGAGGACAGCGTTCCCGATATTGCAAAAGCGGGCGCCTTGGGCTGCCAGCGGATGACCCGCGCCGAATTGCTTGCGGAATTGTTCAACGCCGCCCCGCGTAGCGTCGCGGTTGGCGGGACCAGCGGCAAATCGACCGTCACCGGCATGATCGGCTGGATATTGACCGAGGCAGGGCTGGACCCGACGATCATGAATGGCGCGGTGATGAAGAATTTTGTTTCGGGTGACACGCCGTTTGCAAGCGCGCGGGTGGGGCAGGGGGAAGTGTTCGTTTCCGAGGTCGATGAAAGCGACGGCTCGATTGCCTTGTTCACGCCCGAAGTCGCGGTGCTCAACAATGTCAGCCTCGACCATAAAAGCCTCGAAGAATTGCGGCAGTTATTCGGCGACTTTGCACAGAAGGCGAAATGCTGCGTCTGGAATGCCGATGATACGGAGACGGTGGCGCTTATCGAACCGATGGGACCGGCAGGCGCAATCAGCTTCGGCTTCGCCCCCCAAGCCGACATCCGCGCGACCGACATCACCGACCTACCGCTTGGCAGCCGCTTCACGCTTCATGCGGGTGGCGAAACCCACTCCGTCACGCTCATCGTCCCCGGCCGCCACAATATCGCCAATGCCCTCGCCGCGATTGCCGCGAGCCTCGCGCTCGGTGTGTCGGTGGCGCAGGCGGTGCGCGGCGTGGAGGGCTTCAACGGCTTGGCCCGCCGCTTCGACATTGTCGGCACCGCAAACGGCATCACCGTCATCGACGATTTCGGCCACAACCCCGACAAGATCGCCGCGACGCTCAGCACCCTCAAGGCCTTTCCGGGTCGGATCATCGCCTTCTTCCAACCCCATGGCTACGGCCCGATCCGAGTGATGGGAGCCGAACTCGCCGCTGTCTTCGCGGATATGCTGGGCGAAGATGACCACCTGATCCTGTGCGACCCCGTCTATTTCGGCGGCACCGTTGACAAAAGCACCGGCAGCCAGAGTATCACCGACGCGGTAGTCGCGGCGGGGAGAAACGCCGAATATATCCCAGCGCGCGAAGACTGCGGCAACCGCATTGTGGCATTGGCGAGGCCCGGCGACCGGATTGTCATCATGGGGGCGAGGGATGATACGTTAAGCGGGTTTGCGGGAGGTTTGCTGGGTCGGCTCGGCTAAGTCAAAGATAAGGGTTCACGCAGAGGCGCAGAGAACGCAGAGATTTATTTGAAACCGTTCGCCCTGAGCTTGTCGAAGGGTTATCTTGTTTTTGAACTATCAAGTAACAAAAGTGCTTCGACAAGCTCAGCACGAACGGAGTGTGTTAATTCTCTGCGATCTCTGCGCCTCTGCGTGAACCAAAAATGGCGAAAGCTTTCAGCCCTAGACAAAGCTGGCGTTCTCCTTCATGTTTTTGAACATTCTAAGGAGGCAGTCATGGCGGAATGGACAGTGC
>JANMPK010000243.1:0-2327 GCA_031369825.1 Sphingomonadales bacterium | reverse complement strand
CGAAGGAAGCGTATAAGGCCTGGGCCAAGGTCAAGCCGTTGGGCGATATTCCCGAAAGCACCGACATCGGCGCGGATTTACTGAAGCTGATGGCCTGCCCGGACCTCGCGTCGCGTGCGTGGATCTGGCAGCAATATGACTCACAGGTCGGCGGCGATACCGCGCAATTATCCGGCGGCGACGCGGCAGTGGTGCGCATTCACGGCACCAACCGCGCGCTGGCGATGAGCACCGACTGCACCCCGCGTTATTGCTACGCCGACCCCTATGAAGGCGGCAAGCAGGCTGTGGCCGAAACCTATCGCAACATTTGCGCGGTCGGTGCAAAGCCGCTGGCGATCACCAACTGCCTCAATTTCGCCAATCCGCAGCGCCCCGAAATCATGGCTCAGATCGTCGGGTGCCTCGAAGGCATGGCCGACGCCTGCCGCGCGCTCGACTACCCCATCGTGTCGGGCAATGTGTCGCTCTACAACGAAAGCAAGGCCACCGGCGGCGGCAGCGCGATTTTGCCGACGCCAGCCATCGGTGGCGTGGGTGTGCTAGAAGATGTGAGCAAGATGGCAACGATCGGGTTTAAGAATGAAGGGGAGGAGATAATGTTGGTCGGAGACTGGAAATCCCCTGGCCATCTCGGACAGTCTCTGTGGTTGAGAGAGATATTAGGGCGGGAAGACGGAACATCACCAACTGTCGATCTCCAGACTGAGTTGACGAATGGTGACTTCATCAGAAGTGCTATCGCTAGCGGCGTAATTTCATCGGCACACGATGTTTCAGATGGAGGTATTTTGGCCGCTGTGACGGAAATGGCGCTTGCGAGCAGTATCGGGGCAGAACTTGATCCCGTATTCGGCGATGCTAGCGCCAGTATGTGGTTTGGCGAGGGGCAGGGCCGCTACATTGTGACTGTTACCGATCCGACTAACTCTGCTTTTGTGGATGCCGCTCAAAGCTCTGGGATTCAGTTTGCGCACGTTGGAGTTACCGGCGGCAATGTGATCGTGATTGAAGGCACATGCTCTATCCCCCTCGCCGACCTCCGCGCCGCGCATGAAAGCTTCTTCAAAAACTGGATGGAAAGCTGACCGCGCATTGACAATAGCATCATTTGATGCAACATTTGATGCTATGAGAACAACGATCACTCTTGATGATGAAATGGTTGATGACCTCCGCAAGGGCTATGGCATTCCGGAGACCAACAAGCTTGTCCGGCAGGCCCTTGTTGAAATGCGGCAGCGTTTGGCGACCGAGCGATTGATTGCTTTGGGCGGGTCCGATCCTGATGCGCGGGCTGCCCCGCGCCGCAGACCGCCTCGTTTCGTTAACCCAGACTGATGCCAGCGGTTGGTCTGGTAATCGCAGATAGCTCAATCTGGATGGACCATATCAATCAGGGCGATTCCGAACTTGTAAACCTTATGAAGCAGCGTCGCGTCCGCCTACATCCCATGATTATTGCGGAAATTGCTCTAGGTTCAATAAAGCAGCGCGCAGTGATGTTGGAAGAACTGAACGCATTTCCACAGGTTGATCTATCATCGCATAGTGAAGTGATGGCTATGATTGAGTGGATGAAGCTTTTCGGAACAGGCGTTGGTTATGTTGATTCGCATCTGCTTGCTGCGACGATGCAATTGCGGATCGGTGCGCTTTGGACACGGGACAAAAAATTGCGCGCTCAAGCCGAGCGCCTTGGTCTTGCCTATACGCCATGACCACCGGCTATTCTGGCAAGCTCTCGCTGAAGCCAAGCTTGTGCATCTGGTTGGGCTTTAAACTGACGATCTGGAAAGAGACGCGATGAAACCGCATGATACCGTTCCTTATACAGATCTTCCGGAATATTCGGAGGCAGAACGTTATGCCCGTGCAGCGGCTTTCTATGCAGCATTAAAAAACCGGCGGACCTGTCGCGATTTTACCGATGCACCAGTGCCGCGTCAGGTAATTGAAGCGGCGCTCCTCGCGGCGGGAACAGCACCCAGTGGGGCCAATCATCAGCCTTGGCATTTCGCTGTCATATCTTCGGCGGACAAGAAGCGTGCGTTGCGCGAAGCGGCTGAGGCCGAAGAGCGCGAATTCTATGCGGGCAAAGCGAGCGAGGAATGGATCGACGCGCTTGCCCCGCTCGGCACCGATGAGGTGAAGCCCTATCTCGAAACCGCGCCTTATCTGATCGTCATATTCGGTCAGCGCCGTGGCGGATTATATCCCGGCGACGACAAGCAGAATTATTATGTCAATGAAAGCGTCGGTATAGCGACCGGTTTCCTGATCGCAGCGCTGCACGATGCGGGGCTGGCCACGCTAACCCACACACC
>JANMPK010000221.1:0-4716 GCA_031369825.1 Sphingomonadales bacterium | reverse complement strand
CCGATGTCCGCCGTCGTTGGGGGGTGTTGTTTCAGGGCGGCGCTTTGTTCTCAACGCTTACAGTTGCCGAAAATGTGCAGGTGCCATTGCGTGAATTTTACCCGCATTTCAGTCGCGCGATGATTGACGAGATCGCGCATTATAAAATCCATCTAAGCGGTTTGCCTGCCGACGCTGCATATAAATTTCCGTCTGAATTATCCGGCGGGATGAAAAAGCGCGCAGGGTTAGCACGCGCATTGGCTATGGACCCCGAGCTGTTGTTTCTGGACGAACCGACCGCCGGGCTTGATCCGATTGGCGCCGCCAATTTTGACAATCTGACCCGAAATTTGCAGCAAACATTGGGGCTAACAGTGTTTTTGATCACGCATGATCTGGATACGCTATATGCTATTTGTGACCGGGTGGCGGTGTTGGCCGACCATAAGGTGATCGCCATCGGTCCGATTGACGAGTTGCTCGCCACCGATCATCCTTGGATCAAAGAATATTTCAGTGGCCCGCGCGGCCGCACGGCTAGGCGCGGTCATGCCAAACCCAAAGCAGAGCCGGTAAAATAGGTCGTGGACAAGCGATTGAAAGCAAGGCCATAAAGGACGCGCATGGAAACTAAGTCCAATCATATCATTGTGGGAGCAGTGACTTTGCTGCTGCTGGCATTGCTGGCGGGGTTTACCGTCTGGCTGTCGCGCGTCGGCGACGGGGCAAAGAAGGAATATGATATCTTCTTCCAGCAATCGGTAAACGGTCTTGCCAAAGGCTCGGGCGTCTCCTTCTCGGGCGTTCCGGTGGGGCAGATCGAGAGCATTGAACTATGGGGACCGGACCCTGAATTCGTCCGTGTGCGTATTTCGATCAAAGACAGTGTCCCGGTTTTGCTAGGCACTACAGCGACCATTAACGGTGTCGGCTTCACCGGCGTATCTGAAATCCAATTGGACGGCGCGGTCAAAGGCGCGCCACCACTCAGCTGCCCCAAGGAAAAGCCACTTTCGGCCTGTCCTGCAGGCGTTCCAGTGATACCGACAACGCCTGGCGCGCTTGGCGAACTGCTCAACAACGCGCCGTTGTTGCTTGAACGCTTGTCGACGCTGACCGAACGCCTGACCAACATCTTGTCGGACAAGAACCAGCAGTCGATTGAGCAGATATTGGATAATGTAGAAGGCCTGTCGGGATCGCTAGCCAAGCAAGCGCCCGATTTGCGCGCTGCGGTTCAGGAATCGCGCCTAACGCTGCAAAAGGCCGGCTTGGCTGCGGACGAACTCACCGCAATGGCGGGTTCGGCCAACAAGTTGCTCGATAGCGAAGGCCGCCCAATGATGGACGAGCTACGCAAAACGCTCCGGTCCGCAAACGGCAGCCTGGCCGCATTGGAAACCACCTTGAACAATGCCAATCCGGCGCTGGAAACGCTAAACAGCCAGACATTGCCAGAGGTCAACCAATTGGCACGCGACCTGCGCGACCTATCGGGATCGCTGAAATCGGTGACCGAGCGGCTTGATCAAGGCGGCGTCGGCAGCCTGGTCAGTGCCCCTGCACTGCCTGACTATGAACACAATGGAGGGAAGCGGAAGTGACCCAGATGCGTAAATTGCCCCTTCGCAATGTGCTGCTTGGTGCGATGCTGATAACGACAATAACCGGTTGCGTCAGTTTCGGCGCGAAAGCACCGCCAACGATGCTGGTGCTGACGGCGGTAACCGGCGTTGCAAAGGACAGCGTGAAAACAGGGGCAGCGAGCGACGCGTTGGTGGTTCTGGCACCAGAGGTTCCGCGCAAAATCGACACCAACCGGGTGCCTGTACAAATCGACGATAGCAGCATTGCCTATTTGAAAGACGCGGTTTGGGCCGACAAGCCTGCACGGTTGATGCAGCTGTTATTGATGGAAACCATCGCCGCAAAAAATGGCCGTCTGGTACTCAATGAAGTCGATGCAGGCGGCAAAGCGCAGCAGTTCCTATCGGGCAGCTTGCTGGAATTTGGCATCGATGCAACCGCGATGGAGGCCGTCGTGGTGTATGACGCGGTGAAGCTAGCAAAGGGTCAGGTTGTTGAAAAACGTCGGTTTGAAGCACGGCGGGCCATGACCAAGGTAGAATCAGCCTTTGCCGGTGCGGCGCTTAACGATGCCGCCAACGATGTCGCGGGGCAAATTGCAGCATGGGTGGGCTAAGGAATATCGGCCTATAATTCGGTTTGATTAAAGCCTTCGGGCTGCGGCCATTCACGGGCAGTGACCGCCAAAACCTTAAATAACGCCCCCATTTCATCTTCGCTGGTTAACCGGTTAAGCGCAGCAAAAATTTCGTCCCCACGATCAGGCGACGCTTCAGCCAGTGTCGCAGCACGTTGATGTATACCCAATATCCTGAGCCATGCCCCTTGATCTACTGGCCCGGATATAGTGAGGTCACGCATCATGGCCAGATTTGCGAGCTCCAGAAAATTAACATGCGCAGTCAGGTCACGATCACCCGGATCTTGGAACGGGTCGGCAAAATGATGGTCCTTAACCGCTTGCAATGTGCTGCCCAATCCCGGCTTGGGATAGCCGTAATCAATCACCAACAGCACCCCGCCTTGGCGGCTCAACCGGCTGGTAAGTTCATACATTATGCCGCTGGCTTCGGGTGAGGTTTCGTAAATGCTATCGACCGGCGCATGGCGGAATTCGTCGGGGACTAGATTGTCCATCGCCCGCGAACCGGGCATCGCGGTAAATTTTGTGCCTTTGTCGCGGGCAACCACCCGCTCGCGCCATCCCGAATGTGTGGCCACCAATTGACGGACAGGCAGTGCATCAAAAAACTCGTTGGCGACAATGATCAACGGCCCATTATCAGGCAATTCATCAATAGCATTATAGAACACTGCTTGCGGCACAGCATTCGCCTGCTTTGCCCGCAAGGCTTCGCTTGTCTCGACAAAATGAACCGGCGGGGTGAATTCAAAACGTGCCATCGCACGCAGAGCATCGGCTGCCAAGCTGCCCCGCCCGGGGCCCAGCTCGACATAATGGCACACCGCCGGACTATTTTGCCGAAGCCAGATATCGGTGAGCCACATGCCAACCAGTTCGCCGAACATTTGGCTGATTTCCGGCGCAGTAATGAAATCTCCGTCTACGCCCAGGGGATCAGCATGGTTATAATATTCGGCATTGGCTGCGCGCATATACTCGGCAACGCTTATCGGGCCGGAACCTTCTATCTGCTTCGCCAGACGAAGCGCTAGCTGATTGGGTTCAAGCGACACTCTCGCTCCCCGCTATCGGCTCAACGCGCTGCCTGCGGCTATTAGCGGTGAACACAAGGAATAGACCAAGAATGATGAACGGGATGGTTAGCCACTGGCCCATGCTAAGGCCGCTTTGTTCCGCCAACCATAATAGCTGCGCGTCTGGTTCACGGACAAACTCGACGGAGAATCGGGCAAAGCCGTAAATGAGTGCAGCTATGCCGAACAGCAAGCCTGGTTTGTAACGCGCATCGGTTTTCCAAAAGAGCGGCCAAAGGATAGCAGCCATCAATAAACCTTCCAATCCAGCTTCGTATAGCTGGCTCGGGTGGCGCGGCACATCGCCGCCGCCCGGGAACACCATCGCCCACGAAACATCGGTCTCTTTGCCCCACAATTCGCCATTTACGAAATTTGCCAAACGGACAAGGAACGTACCGAACGGAACGCAGCAAGCGATATAGTCACACACTCTAAGGTAGGATAATTTGTAACGTCTGGTGAAAAGCCAGAGCGCGAACAACGTTCCGATAGCGCCCCCGTGCAGCGACATTCCGCCCTGCCAAACCTTGAATATATCTACCGGGTTGTTGAGTATGGAAGGCTGATAAAAGCTTATATATCCAAGCCTGCCGCCGATAATCACGCCAAGCGTGATATAGAGGATCAAATCATCAGCATGCGCCTGCGACATCGGTGCACCGGGGCGCTTGATCAGCTTGGTCAAATACCAATAGCCGAGCAAGATCATCACCAGATAGCTTAGCGAATACCAACGGATTTGAAAGAACCCGAGGTCGAGCGCGACAGGCCCGACACCAAGGTCGGTAAAATTTATATAATCAACAGCAACCGTCAGTATTTCGATAGACACAACAAATCCTCTTGAAATTTTGACATTCCTATAGAGCCAAATAGAAGGTGAACAAAGACTTTAGGAGAGAATCACTATGCCATCCGAATTGGATATCGCTATTGACGCGACAATTACGCGCTTGATGGAGAATGACGGCCCGCTGACAGTCAGCTATGTCGAGAAATTCGGGGTGCAAATGCCGATGTTGGCCAAGGCGCCAACCAATGTAGCCGACTATCTCGCTTTTTTCTGCGCGACCCATGGCGACAAGGAGTTTTTGGTCGATGGTGAATGCCGGCTAAGCTTTGCCGAATGCTATAGCGCTGCTCGCATTTTGGCGGGTGGATTGGTTGAGGGACGGACGCTGCAAAAAGGTGACCGCGTCGGTATTGCAGCGCGAAATTCGGCCAATTGGATCATCGCCTATATGGCAATCATCATGGCAGGCGGTGTCGCAACCTTGCTCAACGGCTGGTGGCAGGGCGGCGAACTGGCCGAAGGTATCCGCATGGTGGGCTGCCGCTATGTTTTGGCCGACGCGCAGCGCGCCGCCCGGTTAGAAGATCATGATATCGGCGATGCCCAATTGCTTGTTTTCGATCATGATTGTG
>JANMPK010000215.1:0-14002 GCA_031369825.1 Sphingomonadales bacterium | reverse complement strand
GGCACCCGCCCTGCGCCATAAAGCCCGGGATAACGCGGTGGAAGGTGATGCCGTCGTAAAAGCCTTCGCCTGCCAATTCCTTGATGCGGGCGACATGATTGGGCGCAAGATCGGAACGCAGCTTGATAACAACGTCGCCGCTGTCGAGGGAAAGAGTAAGTGTTTCGTCGGCCATATGCGTGTCCTTTGGCTATCGGGTGATGTTGGGCGATGCCCTAGGCGAAGCGATCAATATAGGAAAGCCAAAATCATTGCTTTTTGATGTGGCCCGCTTAGGAGGGGCGACGATCACCGTCGCACATGGGAAAGGCCGCACATGAACAGCGAAATCGCCGATCCCGATATGCTTCCAGATGACATTGTCGAAACACTCGATGAAGACAACCGGCTGACCCGAGACTTTGTCGACCGGGTGCTTGATGCGGTTGAAGAAGGCGATTTGGTGGAGGCTCACCGGCTGGTCGAACCTCTACACGAAGCCGACATTGCCGACCTTTTCGAGCTGACCCCGCGCGACCGGCGCGGCGAATTGGCGATTGCACTGGGCGACCTGATGAGCGCCGAGGTGCTGGCCGAGGTCAATGATTATGTCCGCGAGGATATAATCGACGCCCTGCCCGCCGCCCTCGTCGCCGATCTTGCCGGGCAACTCGATACCGATGATGCGGTGGCGATTATCGAGGATATGGAGGAGGAAGACCAACAGGCCGTTCTCGCCGAACTCGACCCCGAAGACCGCGCCGCGATTGAAGACGCTTTGTCCTACCCGGACGAATCCGCAGGCCGCATCATGCAGCGCGATCTGGTCGCTGTCCCCGAACATATGACGGTTGGTCAGTTGATCGACTATTTGCGCGATCATCATGATCTGACCAGCGATTTCTGGGAAATATTCGTCGTCGACCCGCAGCATAAGCCGGTCGGCACCTGCAAGCTGAGCTGGATCATGCGCAGCCAGCGCAATGTGCAGGTCAACGAATTGATGCAGCGCGAGCAGACTTTGATCCCAGTTGATATGGATCAGGAAGAGATTGCTCTGCGGTTCCAGAAATATGCACTAATTTCAGCCGCCGTTGTTGATGGTGCGGGGCGGCTGGTCGGGGTCATCACCGCCGATGACATCGTCCACATCATCCAGGAAGAGGCCGACGAAGATTTCCTGCAACTGTCTGGTGCAGGCGACGGCGATATCAACGAGCCGATTGCCGACAGCTACAAAGCGCGCGTCCGTTGGTTGATTGCCAATTTGGGAACGGCGATGGTTGCGTCATTCATCATTTACCAGTTCGGTGCGGCTATCGAAACAATGGTAGCGCTAGCGATATTGATGCCAATTGTGGCATCAATCGGAGGCAATGCTGGCACGCAGACGCTGGCGGTCACTGTGCGCGCATTGGCCACTAATCAGCTGACCCAATCAAATACCATGCGTTCCATCTGGCGCGAAATCCGCGTGGCGTTGCTCATTGGAACCACAGTCGCGCTGATTGCAGGCCTTGGCGCAGGCCTTATCTTTAGCAACTGGTTGCTTGGTGCGGTTATTGGCACCGCCATATTATGCAATATCGCGCTCGCTGGTCTTTCGGGCGTTGCCATACCCGTTATGCTAGACCGGCTTGACCAAGACCCTGCGGTTTCAAGCTCAATTTTCGTGACGATGATCACAGATTCGATGGGCTTTCTGATTTTCTTGGGGCTGGCGGTGTTCAGCGGGCTTGCCGGTTAGCCGACCAGCACCCAAATAACCTTTATGCCACTCAACATGACCAAAATCGCATTCGGTGCGGAGGGCCCGGCGCATTTGCGCGAGCGGCTGGAATCCTATGCCACAGGTGGCGAGGTCAGGTTGACCACGCGCTATCTGCCCAAGCGGATCGAGGAAATGGCGGGCGGCTCGCTTTACTGGATACATGCCCATATCATCATTGGCCGCAGCCCGATCATCGGCTTTATGGAAAATGGCTCTGGACGTTATTGGATCAGGTTGGAGCCGCGCCTTATCCCCGTCCGCTCCATCCCAAAACGCGCGCATCAAGGCTGGCGCTATCTGTCAGAAAGCGATGCGCCACCTGATCTCGGCTCCAATGAAGCCGATGGCCGCGACGAAATGTCGCCGAAAATGCTGGGTGAGTTGATGAAGATGGGTTTGGTTTAGGCGGCTGCGCGTTTGGCCAGAACCTTGCCGATGACCCCGGCAAACGTCTCCGCACTTTGCGCACCCGGCACCATGAAGCGGCCATCGAAAATGATCGCAGGGACGCCGGTGATATTCTGGTCCAGCCAATAGGCCTGTTCGGCGCGGACGGTTTCGGACAACACCTCGTCGGCGAGCCATGCTTTGCAGGCATCGCGGTCCAGTCCGACCGATTGCGCCACATCGAGCAAAACCGCTTCGTCGCTGACATCGCGATTATGCTGAAAATACGCTTCGAACAACGCAAGCTTCAGTTCCGTCTGTTTGCGCCAGCCTTGTTCATGCCCCGCAATGTGGAGTAGTTTGTGCGCTTTAAATGTATTGTAAATCCGCCGGTCGGGCTGTTCGCCAAATTCAAAGCCAAGGCTTGACCCTATTTCGCCTAACCTCTGCCGGTTGGCTTTACTCTGCTTAGGAGTGCTGCCGTATTTCTGTTGGATATGCTCGGCAACGTCCTGCCCCTCGGGCGGCATGTTGGTGTTGAGTTCGAACGGGTGCCACCAGAACTCGGCATCAACCGGCGTATCAAGCATCATCAGCGCCTGCTCGACCTGCTTATACCCGATTATACACCACGGGCAGACCACATCGGAGACAATATCTATGCGCAACGGCACGGCCTCGGCCATTAGTCCGTCACCCAGTGCCGCAACAGGCTGTGCGCAATGGCAAAGGGCGGCGGGGCGTTGAACTTTCGCCCCTCATCATTGCCAAGTGCGGCACGCGCCTCTTCTTTGGTGACCCACATCGCGTCTTCCAGCTCGTTGGTATCGAGTGTGATTTCATCGCCCTCCGCATCAGCAACGCAAGCGATCATCAGTTGCGATCCGCCGAACGGCCAAGGCTGGCTGGTTACATAACGCACCGCGCCGCAGACGACCCCTGCTTCCTCATGGATTTCGCGGCGGACAGCTTCTTCGATACCTTCGCCAGGTTCCAAGAACCCTGCGAGTGCCGAATAATTGCCCGGTGGAAAACGTGATTGACGGCCAAGCAGCGCCTTGCCTTCATATTCGGCGAGCATGATAACAACGGGGTCGGTGCGCGGGAAATGTTCTGTGTTGCAGTTATCACATTTGCGGCCCCAACCGGCGCGGAACAACGCTGTGCTGTATCCGCATTTCCCACAATGTTTGTGGGCGTTGTGCCATTCGATCAGACTTCGTGCAGTGCCGTAAATTGCCGCATCCTCCGCCGGCAGCAAGGTCAGCGCGCGCCATATTGCTGGCGACCGGAACACATCGCCAGTGGCATCGACCAACGGCACAAAATGCGGCTTGCCATCGGCCAGCCCCAACAGAATCAGCTCGGCATCTTCAGCAATATCGGCCAGCGACTGCCAAGTCAGCCCGCCTTCGGATGCCAACACAGGATCAAGCCCGTCCAACCCCAGCACCCGCGCGCGCCAATCGCCGAGCAGCGCACCATAGGCTTCCACATCGTTACGAACGCGGTCAGCGCGGTCAAGCGGCGATCCGGTGAAGCAGGGGTTAATCATGGGTCAAACTTGGATGCCCAAATCCTTCATAACCCACTTCGCAAACTCCTCATGGAATGGATAGACATTGCTCGGCACATATTGCGCCATGCAAACCGCGCGCAATTTGCGTTTGGTATCGACGAAGGCCACGGTGCCAGCAGCACCGCCCCAGCCGAACGTGCCTTCGAACGCGCCAACGCCGACGCGCCCGCCAGCACCGTTACCGGCACCAGCAATGAACGTACCTTCTGTTTTGATGCCCGCAGGAAGAAGGTTCGACATCGCCAGCGCAGCCGTTTCCGCCGACATGATGCGCGCGCCATCAAGCTCGCCGCCATTTTGCAGCATGTGCAGGAACCGGTCGTAATCGCGCGCCGAACAGACAAGCCCTGCGCCCCCAAAGGCAAAGGCAGGCTTGTCGAGATAGATGCTGGTGGGAGCCGGATCGACTGGGAACAGCACACCGTTGAGCGGCGCGTAGTTGGTCACAAAACGCTTAGTTTCCGAGGCCGGAACCTGGAAATAGCTGCTGGTCATTTTCAGTGGTTCGAAGATGCGTGTTTTGAGGAACGCTTCGAAATCCATGCCGCTGGCGACTTCGATCACGCGGCCCAAAAGGTCGAGCGCAATCGAATAGCTCCATTTGGTGCCTGGTTCGGCAATCAGCGGCAGCTTGGCAACACGCTCGGCAAAGGTCTTCAAATCGGGTGTCGGCGCGGGTACCGGCAGACCCGGTATAGGAAAGCGACTGAATGCTGCCGGATTGATACCTTGTTCGTTGTAAAGCTTCAGCAATGGACCCTTGGTGATGACGCCGTAGCCAAGCCCCGCCGTGTGCGTCAGCAAATGCCGAACGGTGATCTGGTTCTTAGCGGGAACAGAAGTGAGGCTGTTGTCCGGATCGGTCAGCACCTGCATTTGCGCGAATTCGGGGATGAAGTCGGCAATCGGTTGGTCGAGCTTCATCTTCCCCTCGCCGACCAATATCATCGCCGCGATGCCGGTGATCGGCTTGGTCATCGAATACACGCGCCAGAGCGTGTCGATATCGACCAGCGTCTTGTCGCCCTGCGCAATGCTGCCGACTGCCACAATATCGGCAGCGGCATCACCGCGTCCAATCGTCGCTAGCACACCCGGCAACTTGCCCGACGAAACGTAACTGTCGAACTCAGCCTTGATCGTCGGATATTTTTCAGCAGCGGTGCGTGCCCAGACCTGTGCCGGAAGAAACGCGGTTGCAGCACCAGCCGCAGCAAACTGTCCGCCTAACGACAGAAAGCCGCGTCGTCCAAGCGGTGAACGTATAACCGATTCGGTTTGGATCATTTCTTTGGTTCCTTGGGTTTTTGCGCGGCATTCCATGCCTGCAATTCTTCAATTGTTGTGGATCGGCGCAAAACGCGTGCCGACGGGTCGATGACAACATGTGCGCTTTCCGGCACAGTCAGTATATCCTTGCCACCGGCCATCGCCAGCCGCGTTACTGCGCCATCGACCGATACTTCGATGGGCATCGGGAATGGTTTGTCGCCCGGTGTTTTCCAACTCAACGACAGCACATTACCTTCGCGTTTTTCAACCAGATCGGGCAAGTCCGCCTGATAGAGATAGATGTCGAAAAACCATTGGTAATCTGTGCCGGTGACCTGCTTTACGAACCCGATAAATTCGGGCGTGGTCCGGTATAACGGCTTGATATTGTCCGGCGTCGGATCTTTGCGGCCATAGACTGCGAGTTTCATCACGTCGAAAAATGCTTTGTCGCCGATCAGATTGCGTAGCGTATGTAATGTCCAAGATCCCTTGGAATAGATATCGCTGCCACGACCGGGCGCATCGAAATAAACCTGCCGTTCCGACTGTGGCTTGCCAGCGACAATCGCTGACTTATTGTTTATTCCAACCCTCTGGTTCAACATCATTGCGCTGTAACGCGCCGACCCCTCACGCCATTCGCCATAAAGCGGTTGCATGTAGCTACCGGTGCCTTCGTGCAGCCAGAAGTCATCCCAATTGGGAACGGTCAACTGGTTAGCGAACCATTCATGCGAAAATTCATGGTGGAATAACCAGTCAAAGCCTTCCGGCGATTTTTTATAGGCGTTACCGTACGCGTTGATCGTCTGGTGCTCCATGCCCATATGGGGAGTTTCGACAACACCGACCTTTTCTTTGCCGAATGGATATGGCCCGATCATGGTTTCAAAGAAATCAAGCGTTGGCGCGAATTCGGCGAACAGCTCTTTCGCTTGTTTTTCTTCGCCTGGCAGATACCAATAAAACATCGGTATCTCGTTGCCGAATTGGCTTTTATATTTGCCGGAGATTTCCTCATACGGCCCGATGTTAAGTGAAACTCCGTACAATGTCGGCTGCTTCACCCGCCAGCTCCAAGTCGTGCGACCATCGGACAATGTAGTCACGCCTTGAAACACGCCGTTGGATGGGGCTTTCAATCCTTTCGGTACGGTGATGTGGATATCAAGCTGATCAGGCTCATAAGTCGGGTAGTCGATGCACGGCCAGAACAGGTCACACCCTTCGCCTTGCACCGCAGTGGCGATCCACGGCATCCCGTCTTTGGTTTTTGACCAGACAAATCCGCCGTCCCACGGCGCACGCACCGCAACATGAGGCATGCCACCATAGGTTATCTGCGCCGTCACTTTGGCACCCTTGGCAACCGTTTTGTCCAACTGGATGGTCATCCGGCCTTCAGGGTTGGCCCACGCCCCTGACTTTAACGGCTTCCCGTCGATCGCAACCGCTGACACAGCCAGATTGCGGTCAAGATCAACAACCAGTTTCTTGACCGGCGCGTTAGTTGTGAAGTTCAGCGTAGCAATACCTTTGATAGTTTCGGTTTCGGGCAACACCTCAATCTGCAAATCACCGGTATCAAACCGGACTTTCTTTTGTTCAGGATCAAGCGGCCCGCCTGACACTTGCGTCTGGTCGGTTATTGGCGGCTTTCCACCTTCTGCAAACAGAGGCGATACGGATAATGCGGCCAAGCTGGCGGCAACAAACAATTTCTTATGAACAGGAACCCCCATTATCGCTCTCCTCTTGCCATTGCGGCCTTTGCTGCTTTTGAGAATAAGGTCGGCAGCCCCGCCTTGTCGAGCGATTTTACCGGCCAATACTCTCCATCGCCAAGTGCTTCGGTGTCAGGCACCGACGCCGTAACGGCAATCTTCAAGCTAAGGCTGAAATGGGTGAAGACATGCTGGACGGTTTGGGGCAAAATCTGCCAGTCTGCATCGAATGGTGCTACTCCGCTGCCATCGGCTTTTGCGCTCCAGCCATCATCGGGTAGCGCACGCATTCCACCAAGCATCCCTTTGCCGCCACGTGTAACCAACCATAGCTTGCCATCGCGCTCGATCCAATAAGCAGTGCCTGTGCGCGTCGGCTTGGCTTTCTTGGCGGGCTTAAACGGATAAGCCTCCGCATTTCCTGCTTTGCCACCTGCGCAATATGGCAACAGTGGACAAATCATACATGATGGGTTGCGTACCGAGCAAATTCCCGACCCCAAATCCATCATCGCCTGCGCAAAGTCCCCTACTGCCAAGTCCGGAGTTATCGCGTCGGTCGCGGCGCGGATTGCGGATTTGCCCGAGGGCAATGGCATATCAATCGCAAAAAGCCGCGCAACCACGCGCTCTACATTGCCATCAATCACTACAGCACGTCGGCCAAAAGCAATCGCCGCAATCGCCGCTGCGGTATAGGAGCCGATGCCGGGCAGCTTTAGTAATTCCGCCTCGCAGTCGGGCAAGCGACCCTGAAGCTTGCTTGAAACGACCTGCGCACAGGCGACCAAGTTGCGCGCGCGTGCATAATAGCCAAGCCCGGCCCATTCCGCCATGACGTCCGCCTGATCTGCCCCTGCCAATGCTGCAAAATCCGGCCAACGCGATGTGAACCTTTGAAAATACGGGATCACCGCCGCAACTGTTGTCTGTTGCAGCATGATTTCAGACAGCCAGACATGATAGGGATCGGGCAGTTTGGCACCCGGTTTCGCACGCCACGGCAAAGCACGCGCATTTTTACAGTAATGCGCCAAAAGAACGGCGGCGATATCCCCAGCTTTTTGGTCGCCATGTTGGACGTCGGTCATCGAAAATGGCATTAAGGCGCTTATGGACAAAGGCAAGGCACCTGCGGGCAAAGTTAGCGGCAAAAAGGTCGCACCCAAGCCCTATCAGCGCCCGCGCGGCGGTGAAGCGCGGGCAGTGTCCGACCTGATGCCCGAAATAGGACGTGCTGCATTCCGTCGCTTCGGCTTTGTTCAAAGTTCGGTGGTCAGCCGCTGGGACGAGATTGTGGGTGCGCGTTACGCAGCTGTTTCTGCCCCTGAAGCGATCCGTTTCCCGGTCGGCAAAAAGGCCGAAGGCACACTCGAACTCGTGGTCGAAGGTGCACATGCGACGATGATGCAGCATGTCATCCCGGAAATCATCGAGCGCGTAAACCGCTTTTTCGGCTACACCGCGATAGCGCGGATTAAGGTGCGTCAGGGCGTAGTTGCCAAACCCGCCACCACCCGCAAGCCAGCCGCGCCGCCTATGCTCAAGCCCTTGCCTATGGAATTGGGCGACAGTTTACGCGAAATCGCCGACCCTGAACTGTTTGCGGTGCTCGAAAGTCTCGCAAAAAGTCTTGCCAAAAGCCCGGAGTGATTCCAGATGCGCGAGATTGCCCTTTTCCACCATAGAAGCAAAAATATGTCGCATCTTTCCACGCTCCGCCGCATTGGCCTTGCCAGTTTCATTTTGCTGGGAGCAGTCGCTGCCTATAGCGCGCCCGCCAAACCCAACTGGCTTCTGACCTTCACAGTATCGGACAAGGGCAGCCACATCATCGGCAACCCTGCTGCGCCGACGAAAATCGTCGAGTATATGAGCTACACATGTGGGCACTGCGCCAATTTTGAAACCAATGATGCGCCGACGTTTAAGAACCAATATGTAGCGAACGGCAAAACAAATCTTGAGATCCGCAATTTCGTTTTGAACCCGGTCGATTTAACCGCAGCAATGCTCGCACGTTGTGGCGGCAAGGCTCGCTTTTTTGGTAACCACAAGCACCTGCTGGCCACGCAGAAAATTTGGCTCGGTAAGGCAAATAAAATCAGCAAAGCAACCGATGCCAAGCTGCAAACCGAAGATTATGTTGGCTATATGACCGGGGTATATGTTGAAACCGGCCTATCGAATATCATGCAGCAACGCGGTGTCAGTTTGGCGCAAGGCAAGACGTGCCTCGCCGATAAAACAGCTTTCAACACAATCGTAGCGATGACCGACGAAGGCGCAAAACTCGGCGTGCATGGCACCCCCACGTTCATGGTCAACGACAAGCTGGACGGCGAAGTTCACGATTTTCAAACTCTGAAATCCACCCTTTCTGCACCATAATATTCGACTTTAAAAAGGACTTGATATGCGCATGAAATCTTTATTGGTCGCCACAGCAGCGGCGCTTGCTCTTGCTGCATGCGGCGGCGAGGCTGGCAGCAGCGGCGCTGTAAAAGGTGAACCTGTTGCAAAGATAGCGGCACCCGCAGGCAAGCAATGGGTTGATGTTGTCAGTAAGACCGAAGAGGGCGGCTATCTGATCGGCAACCCGGATGCCAAGATCAAGCTGGTCGAATATGCCTCCGTCACTTGCTCGCACTGCGCCGAATTTGAAACCGAAGCCTATGAACCGTTGCTGACAAATTATGTCGGCACTGGCCAAGTCAGCTTTGAGGTCCGCAATTTCTTGCTGAATCCCTATGATATCCCAATTTCAATCCTGACCCGCTGCTCTGGCCCAGAGGCGTATCTTGCACTGACCCAACAATTTTATCAAAACCAGCGCCCGGTTCTTGATGCGATGAGCAAAGTTGAACCGGCAACAATCGAAGCCGCCATGAAACGCCCGGAAACTGAGCGATATGTGGCAATGGCACAGGCAATGGGGGTGATCGAATTCTTTAAAGCACGCGGTGTTTCCGAAGACCAAGCCAAAGCATGTCTTGCAGATCCCAGTGCGCCAAAGGAACTCCTCGGAATGACAGAGAAGGCCGCCAGCGAGTTGAAGGTTACTGGCACACCGAGCTTTTTCCTGAATGGCCAACTGCTTGAAATATCACCCCAGCCGTCGGTATGGACCCAGGTGAAGACGCGTTTGCAGGAAGCTGGCGCACGCTGATATGGCTCGGGGGGGCCTTGACATAAAGGGAGATGCGCAAGGACGACGGTTTTGCGGATAAAGCGGCTGAAACTCACCGGCTTCAAAAGCTTTGTCGAACCCGCAGAATTGCGCATCGAAACCGGACTGACCGGTATTGTCGGCCCCAATGGCTGCGGTAAATCTAACCTGTTAGAGGCCATACGCTGGGTGATGGGCGAGAGCAGCCCAAAGTCAATGCGTGGCGCGGGGATGGAGGATGTGATCTTCGCCGGGACCGCGTCACGCCCAGCGCGCGACTTTGCAGAGGTCACGATTTCGGCAGAACGCGATGGCAATGATGTTTCTGTCGGTCCCATTGCCAATGACGACGATCATGAAATAGAGGTAACCCGTCGTATAGAGCGCGGGGCGGGCTCAGCTTACCGGTCCAATGGCCGCGATGTTCGGGCCAAGGACGTTGCGTTGATCTTCGCTGACGCAGCGACCGGCGCGCATTCGCCTGCGCTTGTCAGCCAGGGCCGGATTGGCGCAATCATCTCAGCCAAACCGCAAGAGCGGCGACAAATGCTGGAGGAAGCAGCAGGCATTTCCGGTCTGCATGTCCGACGCAAGGATGCCGAACAGAAACTGCGTGCGGCAGAAACCAATCTGGCACGTCTGGCGACGATCCTTGCCGATATGGATGCGCGTGCCGGGCAATTGCGACGGCAAGCAAAGCAGGCCGAACGTTACCGCAAGCTTTCCAAAGAGATATTACAAGCCGAAGCGCGGTTGATTTTCGTGCGCTGGCAAGAGGCAAAGGCGGCGGCCGATGCGGCGCGCGCAGAAGCACAAGCGGCGACCACTGCCGTCGATAAGGCCGCGGCTACCCAACGCGACCTGACCGAACGGCAGCAGACCGCAGTGCGTGAATTGGCCGAAGCGCGGTCGGTAGCAATGGCTGCGAGGGACGCAGCGAGCGATTTGTCGAACAAGCTCGTGCAACTCACCAGCGAACGCGACCGGATTATCCAGCGTCAAGCTGACCTGTCGGCACAGGCAGCGCGTATGGCCGACGACGGTGCACGCGAAGGCAAGCTGACTCACGATGCCGCTGATGCGTTGGCGCGGTTGCAGGCGGAGAGCGCTGCGCTCGCGGTCCAGATCAAAGCGATTGAGGACGAACGCCCTGCCCTCGCCCGTGCAGGCGATGCCGCCGAAAGACAGGCGCGCGAGAGCGAGGTGGCCCTCGCTAAAGCATCTGCCGAACAGGCGCGGGCAGACGCAGAATTGCGGGTAGCCGATGCGACCGTGATCAATGCGCAGGGGCGGTCTGACCGTGCAGCGCGCGATGCAGCGCGGCTGGCTGATGAACTTTCGGCGCTGGGTGATGAGGCGGAACTGGAAGCAGCGCGAGAGGCGGCATCCAAGCACGTCGTTGAGCTGCAATCGGTGATTGAAGAGGCGGCTAAGTCGCTGTCGAATTTGGAGGAAGAGCGCGCTACGCATATTGCTGACCGCGACACGGCGCAAAGCAATCTGGCCAGCGCGAAAGCAGAGCTTGCCGCATTAACGTCTGAAAAAGCTGCGCTTGAGCGGGCAATGCAGCAATCGGACGGCGCAAAAGCCATTGACCGGATTTCCGTTAAACCGGGTTATGAACGCGCCTTTGCTGCGGCGCTAGGCGATGATGTAAACGCCGCAGTTGGCGGGTATAGCGGGCGGCGTTGGGTTGGAGGCAACACTCCAGCCACGGATGATGGCGCGCGGTTACGCGACTATGTCGACGCTCCTGCTGAATTAGCTGCACGTCTGTCCATGATTTTGGTCGTCGAAAGCGACAACGGCCAACCCCTCGCCCCCGGCGAACGGCTCGTCACACTGGACGGCAGACTGCGCCGTTGGGATGGATTTGCCGCCGATGACGATGGCTCGACTGCGGCAGAACAACTCATCCGCGCCAACCGGCTGGCGGCTTTGGTCGAACTGATTCCGGGAACAGAGGCGACAGTTGATGCCAAAGATATGGTGCTTGCCCAAATATCCGACCGGATTAATGACGCGCAAGCAAAGCTACGCGAGGCCATACAGCAGCAGCAATCTGCAGAGAATGGTCTACGCCAAGCACTGCGCGATGCCGACCGTGCTGACGACGCGCTTACCCGCCGTCGCAATGCGAGTGAGGCGCTTGCCGGGCGCATGGCCAATGCCGAGCAGGAAATTGCGCAGGCAGCAGCCGAGTTGGATGCAGCCAACGCAGCGCGTGTAGCATTGCCCGATGGCAGTCAGCATGACGATCTGGTTGCAAAGCTAACCACTGAGAGCGAAGCCGCGCGCCACTTAGTTTTGCGCACCCAGGGCGACCTGTCTGCGCTCGACCAACAGATCGCCCAGCAACGTGAACGCCGTGCAGTTGCCCAAGCCGAAATTCGCGGCTGGCAAGACCGTGCAGGAGAAGCCGAGCGCCGCATCGCTGAAATGAACAAGCGCGCCGCCGAGATTGCCTCTGAACAGGAAAATATGGCCGGACGGCCCGACATATTGGCGAGCGAAATCGCGGTGCTTCAGGCCAGCAAAGGCGAACTCGCCGATAAGCTGGCGCAGTTGCAGGTCGCCGAAACCAATAGCGAGGCCGCGCTCAAATCGCTGGAGGCCGAACTTGCGACCGCCGCCGAAGCGTTATCCACCGCGCGCGAAACCCGGGCCGGGGCAGAGGCACGGGCCGAAAACCAGGAGCTTCGCCGTGTCGAGATGGGCCGCGTGTCGGGCGAACGTTTCGAGTGCCCGCCGCCGGTGTTGCCGCAGAAACTCGATTTTGACGAAACGGCGATGGACGATGCGGCAGCAGAGTCCAGCCGCCTCGACCGTTTGCAATCAGAGCGCGAGCGCATTGGACCGGTGAACCTGATTGCCGCCGACGAACTGGCCGAGCTTGAAGAACAACAAAGCGCCGGTGTTGCCGAAAGCGAAGAGCTGTCCCAAGCAATCAACCGTCTGCGCGGCTCGATAGGCAGCCTCAACCGCGAAGGCCGTGCGCGTTTGCTGACAGCATTTGAGGCAGTCGATGGCCATTTCCGTCGCCTGTTCTCAACGCTATTCGACGGCGGCCAAGCACATCTGGCGCTGATCGACAGCGATGACCCGCTGGAGGCTGGCCTTGAAATCTTCGCACAACCACCCGGCAAGAAACTGCAATCGCTCACCTTGCTGTCCGGCGGCGAACAGGCGCTAACCGCCGTTGCGCTGATCTTCGGACTGTTCCTCACCAACCCGGCACCGATTTGCGTGCTCGATGAAGTTGATGCGCCCCTGGATGATGCGAATATAGAGCGATTCTGCGACCTGCTCGACGCGATGACCCGCGAAACCGATACACGCTACCTGATCGTCACCCACAACGCCGTCACCATGAGCCGGATGCACCGCCTGTTCGGGGTGACAATGATCGAACAGGGCGTATCGCGGCTGGTTTCGGTCGATCTGGGCGGCACCGAAGAATTACTGGCGGCGGAATAGAGGGAGGAAGAGTTCGTGGCTCGAAAAAGCAATTCGTCTTTAGATATGAAGCGCCTCTCTGAATTTGTCTTGATCGCCGCAAATCTGGGCGTTCTGGTTTCGCTGGTTGTTTTGATCTTCGAGTTCAATCAAAGCCAACGCGCCTTGCGTGCGCAGACCCGACACGAAATATCGCAATCGATCGTCGATCTGCTGCACCAAAGCGCGCAAAACCAGCAATTGTCCGATGTATTGCGGCGTGGCGAAAAGGACGAAGCGCTGACACCTACAGAGACTTTTCAGTTCAACATGCGCGCTAACGCGCTTTTGCGATACTGGGAAGATTCGTTTTATCAGAACAAGATGGGGGCCTACGATCAGAACGAATTCGATGCCCATGTTTTAGCTTGGCGCTACAGTTTTGACTCGTCCGTGGGCTTGCGGCGGTTCTGGTGCGCGGCCAAAAGTCGCTATTCACCAGATTTCGCCGCAGCCATAAACCGACTGCTCAAGCCGGATGCTTGCACCAGCTTGCCATCGGCGAAAGTCAAACAGGGTTAGTCGTCCTGCAAGTCAGCCTAATCCAGCACAAACCTCGGCCCCGCCCCCCGGCTCGCCGCGCGGTCATCGCAGTTGTAGAGCTGGCACTTCTGCAAGCTCAG
>JANMPK010000202.1:0-2159 GCA_031369825.1 Sphingomonadales bacterium | reverse complement strand
CGCGAAGGAGCGAAGTTCGCGAAGCAGTAGTGCCGACCCGAAGGGCCATTTATGATTCAACATGCAGTTCAAATTTGATCGTCAAATGTTGAAAAGCGCTACGCGCAAGTTTGCACAATCGTCTTCGCGCCCTTCGCTGCTTCGCGCTCTTCGCGTGAACCCTCTTTTTTGTTGTTTAGCTTGACGCTTGCGTCAACCTGCGAGAGCGACTAGAAAACGCACCTTAATCGTACGGTTAAATACGTGCGCCGCTTTTCCGTAACGGAAGGATAGCTATGACCGATTCGTCCGTAAAGACTGGCCCGCTGAGCGGCGTCACGGTCGTCGAGCTCGCCGGCATCGGGCCGGGGCCATATGCCGGTCAGTTGCTTGCGGACATAGGCGCGGACGTTATAGTCATTGACCGTCCTGGCAATTCTATGCCCAAGGCTGTCGATGGTCGCGGCAAACGTTCGATCGTTCTGGACCTCAAAAAGCCCGAAGCGGTCGAAGCCTTGCTCAAGCTGGTGACCAAGGCTGACATTCTGATCGAAGGCCTCCGTCCAGGGGTCACCGAACGCATGGGCGTAGGTCCCGAAGCGTGCCATGCGGTCAATCCCGGCCTGATCTATGGCCGGATGACCGGTTGGGGGCAGGGCGGCCCTTGGAGCCAGATGGCGGGGCATGATATCAACTATATCGGCATGACCGGCGTACTGAACGCCATCGGCAAGGACGGCCAGCCGCCCGTACCGCCGCTTAATATGATCGGCGATTTCGGCGGCGGCTCAATGTTCTTGGTGACTGGCATCCTTGCCGCACTCGTTGAGCGCGGGCGGACGGGGAAGGGCAATGTCGTCGACGCGGCGATTGTCGATGGCACGCACAGCCTGATGAGTTTTGTCCACGGCATGGCGGGACTGGGGCAGTGGCGCACCGCGCGTGAGGGCAATTTGCTGGACGGCGCTGCGCCGTTTTACCGCTGTTATATGACCGCGGATGGCAAATTCATGGCGGTGGGCTGCATCGAGCCGCAGTTTTTTGCCGCGATGATGGAGCGTTTGCCGATTGACGCGGCAGCCTATGGCGGACAGCATGACCGCGCCGCGTTCGCCAAACAACACGAGATGCTGGAGGATGCTTTCGCCGCCAAAACGCGCGACCAATGGCAAGCGATTTTTGCTGGCACCGATGCGTGCGTCACCCCCGTGCTCGATTATGTCGAAGCCGCCGCGCACCCCGCCAATGCCGAACGGCAAGCCGTGGTACAGGACGGTCGCTGGCTGCACCCACAAATCGCGCCGCGCCTTGCAACGCAGCCGCTTGCTACCCATTTCGAAATTGCAACAAAAGGCGGTGATTATGCCGCCATATTGGCCGAGGCTGGACTCGGCGGAACCGAAATCTCGCAATTGATCGCGGCGGGTGCCGTGGTCGCAAACAAGGATTGAATATGACCGAAGCCTATATTTATGACGCGGTGCGAAGCCCGCGCGGCAAAGGGCGCTCCGACGGCGCGCTGCATGAAATTACGCCGCTCGATCTGGCCGCACAAGTGCTCGCCAGCGTTCGCGAGCGTAACGGTCTTGCGCCTGACGCGGTTGAGGACATCGCGTTCGGTTGCGTCTCGCCGGTGGGTGAGCAGGGCGCGGTGATTACGCGTACCGCCGCTTTGCAGGCTGGCTACGCGCACACCACCTCGGGCATTCAGGTCAACCGCTTCTGTGGTTCGGGGCTTGAAGCATCGAACATCGCGTCGGCCAAGGTCATGTCGGGTGAATGTGATCTCGCAATCGGCGGCGGCGTTGAATCGATGAGCCGCGTGCCGATGGGCAGCGACGGCGGCGCATGGCCGATCGACCCGCGCTCGGCGATTGCCAATTACTTCATTCCGCAAGGTATCTCCGCCGACCTGATCGCGACGATCTATGGCTATAGCCGCGATGACGTTGATGCCTATTCGGTCGAAAGCCAGAAACGCGCTGCGAAGGCTTGGCAAGAGAAGCGCTTTGCAAAGTCGATCCTGCCTATCAAAGATGTCATCGGCGAAACCTTGCTCGACCATGACGAACTGATGCGCCCCGAAACCGATATGCAGTCGCTGGGCGCGTTGTCGCCCGCCTTTCAGATGATGGGCACAATGATGCCAGGCTTCGACGACATCGCGATCATGCGCTATC
>JANMPK010000116.1:0-5059 GCA_031369825.1 Sphingomonadales bacterium | reverse complement strand
AGGACCCGCAGCATGGCACCGGCCATGCGGTGCAGCAGGCCGAACCCGCGCTGGCTGGCTTCGACGGCGATGTTCTGATCCTCTATGGCGACGTGCCGTTCGTTCCCACTGCAACAATGCAGATGATGATTGACCGGCTGAACGAAGACGATGCGCCAGCCGTTGTCGTTCTTGGCTTCGAACCTGATGATACGCAAAGCTATGGCCGCATCGTCACGCAGAACGACCGTATCGAATGGATGGTCGAGCATAAAGACGCGAGCGAGGCGCAGCGCAAGACCAAGCTATGCAACAGCGGCCTGATGGCGGTCAAAGCGCGCGACCTGTTTCCTTTGCTGGCGCGTGTGACCAATGAAAATGCGGCGGGCGAATATTATCTGGTCGACATCGTCAATATCGCCACCAGCGACGGGCAGCATTGCTATGTCGTCAAGACCGATCCCTATGACGTAACCGGTATCAACAGCCGGGGCGAGCTGGCGGCGATGGAGGCGCAGTGGCAGGCCCGCCGCCGCGTGCAGGCGATGGCTGACGGCGCGACGCTGATTGCGCCGGAGACGGTTTGGTTTGCGTGGGACACAAAGCTTGGCTGTGATGTGCTGATCGAGCCGAATGTGTTTTTTGGACCCGGGGTAAACGTCGCGGACAATGTCAAAATCCGCGCGAACAGCCATATCGAGGGCGCGCAAATCGCCAGCGGCTGCGAAATCGGCCCCTTCGCGAGGCTCCGGCCCGGCACGGTGCTGGAAGAAAAGGCCAAGATCGGCAATTTCGTCGAAACCAAGAAAGCGCATCTGGGCAAGGGCGCCAAGGCCAATCACCTTACCTATCTGGGTGACGCGACCATCGGCGCGGGCGCGAACATCGGCGCAGGCACGATCACCTGCAATTATGATGGCTATTTCAAATATCAGACGGTGATTGGCGAGGGGGCGTTTATCGGCAGCAATAGCGCGCTAATCGCACCGGTAAAGATCGGCCGTGACGCAATTGTAGCAGCAGGCAGCGCGGTGAGCCGCGATGTAGCCGACGGCGAACTCCGCATGGTCCGCGCCGAGCAGCTGGTGAAGCCCGGCTGGGCCGACCGGTTTCACGATGCGATGCGGAAGAAGAAGGCGGAAAAGAAGTGATGGTTTTTTCAGCATTTCTGCGTTAGAATGGATGTTATGAACCAACTTGACCGCATCACACTCGACCCCACACAAATGGGTGGTCGTGCCTGCATCCGGCATCAGCGGGTGACGGTCGGTATGATCGTGGGGCAAATCGGCGCGGGCGAAACGATTGACCAACTGCTGGATGATTATCCCTATCTTGAGCGCGAGGACGTGCTGCAAGCGCTGCGTTACGCTGCATGGCGCGCGGAGGAGCGCGAAATCAAGCTCGCCAGCTAATGCGGCTGCTGATTGATATGAACCTGTCGCCCAAATGGGTGGCATTTCTGCAAAAATCTGGATTTGAAGCGGCACACTGGTCGAATGTCGGTGAGGTATCCGCGCCGGATTCCGAAATCATGGCACATGCGAAGGCCAATAATTCAGTCATCCTGACGCACGATCTGGATTTCGGCTCGATTCTCGCCGCCACTGGCGGAGATGCGCCGAGCGTCGTTCAGATCAGGGCAGATAATTTGTCGACTGACGCGATAGGCGGAAATGTTGTTACGGCGTTGAATGCAATGGCAGATGCGCTAGCGCAAGGCGCACTTGTCACTGTTGAGCCAGCGAGAACGCGGGTTTCGATGTTGCCGATTGGAAATCAGGCATGATCGTGCGGGACGAGCAGATGGTGAAACCCGGTTGGGCGGATCGCTTTCATAACGCGATGCGGAAGAAGAAGGCGAAGAAGAAGTAAGTATGATCTCCGACGTCCTCATTTTCGGTTCAGCTATGATTGCAGGTTTTGGGGTAGCATTGCTAAAATCGAACAGGATTCGATTGGCATTGCTGGCGATGCTGCTGCTCGCACCAGTCATTTTCTTTATTGTTGCGTCGGTTCTCAATGGCGGTCTGGCAGATAGCTCGGTGTTTTTGTTAGGCGTTGGAATACTGTCATTGGGCGTTTCTTCATACGTAGTTTTGGTATTGTTGATTGTTGCTGCATATTGGTGCGGAAGACAAATAGGTCAAGGCTTGACATGATATCATGATATGATATCAATATATCATTATGGGTAGATTCCTTGTAGATGTCCCGGCGGACGATGTTCGTAAGCTGGATGAAATCGCAAAGCGCGAGGGGAAGTCGCGGGCGGCTGTGTTGCGTGAGGCTGTGTCCGAGTATCTTCAAATTTTTGGCAAGGACGGGTTCGAAAAATATTTCGGACTTTGGGCGCGACATGGGGTTGAGATCGAGCCACAAGAATATGATCGCAAGCGCCGCGCCGAATGGACCCGTCCGTGGGACGATGATTATGAGGAAGTGCGAGCAGAATCGCCGGATATGTTCGACGAATATGATGATGGTCAGCGGCAAATTTACCTCGATATGGTAGCGGGCAAATATCCAGAAATGGTCTTAAACCAATGGAGTGGAAAATGAGAGTTCTTACCGAAATTCCCGAAGAGGATGTGGAAAAGATGGATGCTTTGGCGTCCAAAAAGAAAAGTTCACGGGCAGCAGTAATTCGTGACGCGGTAAAGCTGTATCTCGTCCATAACTCTGACAATCAGGACTGGATCGAGCGCGGATATGGTTATTGGAAGGGGCGGGTCGACGTTGGCGACCCCATCGAATATCAGCGCGCGATGCGTGAGGATCGCACACCGTACGAAGAACTGTAGACCTTGTCAGATCCCTTTTTCGATTCCAACATTGTTATCGATTGGTTGAACCGGAAGCCGCAGGCCCGGACCGAGTTGCTGCGCTACAAGCAGCACCGAATCAGCCGGATAGTTTGGACAGAAGTGCTGGCTGGAGAAGAATTGGAAGACCGTGAAGGCGTTCGCCAAGTTATCTCTGCTTTTGAGGTAGTTGAGCTGGACGCGCGTATCGCCATGGCAGCGGCCGATATCCGGCATCGCACAAAAATGAAGTTGATGGATGCCTATATTCTGGCAACCGCTCAGGTGAACGGTGCGATATTGATCACACGCAACATCAAGGATTTCCCAGCCGAGATGCCGGGAATTCGCGTCCCCTATAAACTGGATTGAGAGCATAAAAGCATGTGCGGAATTATTGGAATTGTTGGCAAATCATCGGTCTCGGATCGGCTGGTCGATGGGCTGAAGCGGATGGAATATCGGGGGTATGACTCTGCCGGGGTTTGCACCGTGCATGACGGTCAGCTGATCCGCCGCCGCGCGGAGGGGAAGCTGGCGAATCTTGTTTCGGTGCTCAAATCCGACGATGCGCCGGGCAATATCGGCATCGCTCACACCCGCTGGGCCACGCACGGTGCACCTACCACGAGCAATGCGCACCCGCACGCGACGGGCGAAGTCGCGCTCGTCCACAATGGCATTATCGAGAATTTCAAGCAGCTGCGCGATGAACTGACCGCGCGGGGCCGGACGTTTGAGAGCGAAACCGATACCGAGGTGGTTGCGCATCTGGTGTCCGAGCAGGTCGAGGCAGGCCACTCTCCGGCCGACGCGGTCAAGGCTGTGCTCCCCCGCCTGCGTGGTGCCTTTGCGCTGGCGATTGCCTTCCGCGAGTTTCCCGATTTCCTGATCGGTGCACGGCTTGGTTCGCCGCTGGTGGTGGGTTATGGCGACGGCGAAACCTATCTGGGTTCGGATGCGCTGGCGCTTGCGCCGCTGACCCAACAGATCGCCTATCTGGAGGAGGGCGACTGGGTCGTCATCGCCCGCGAAGGTGCGCAGATTTTCGATAAGGACAACAATCCGGTCGAGCGCGAGGTCACCACATCGGGCGTATCGGCGGCGCAAATCGAAAAGGGCAATTACCGCCATTATATGCAGAAGGAGATTTTTGAGCAGCCCACCGTAGTCGCGCAAACGCTCTCCAGCTACATCCGCCCACTCGAACAGACCGTCGCGCTACCGCAAATGGACTTCGACCTAGCGGGTGTGAAGCGCATCACCATCGTCGCGTGCGGAACATCATATTATGCGGGCATGGTCGCCAAATACTGGTTCGAAACCTTCGCGCGTGTGCCGGTGGACATCGATGTCGCGTCCGAGTTCCGCTACCGTGATCCGGTGCTGGAGGAGGGCGGGCTGGCCCTCTTCATCTCGCAATCCGGTGAGACGGCGGATACGCTTGCCGCGCTGCGCCACTGCAAGGAAAACGGCCAGACTATCGCCGTCGTCGTCAACGTGCCGACATCGAGCATGGCGCGTGAGGCGGACCTGTTGCTCCTCACCCATGCCGGGCCGGAAATCGGCGTAGCCTCGACCAAGGCCTTTACCTGCCAGCTCGCGGTCCTCGCCGCACTCGCCGCGCATCTTGCTTTGGTGAAGGGTAAATTGTCAGCCGAGGAAGAGCAGGAAATCGTCCGGCACCTGATCGAGGCCCCCGCCGCGCTTAACGCCGCGCTGGCGCATGACGATGACATCGCCGCGATGGCCCACCTGATCGCGCCCGCCCGCGATGTGCTGTATCTTGGCCGTGGTCCTGACTATCCGCTGGCGATGGAAGGCGCGCTGAAGCTAAAGGAAATCAGCTACATCCACGCCGAAGGTTACGCGTCGGGCGAAATGAAGCACGGGCCGATTGCCTTGATCGACGAAGCAGTCCCCGTCATCGTCCTCGCGCCGTCAGGCCCGTTGTTCGAAAAGACCGTCAGCAATATGCAGGAAGTCCGCGCCCGCGGCGGCAAGGTGGTGCTGATCTCCGACGCCGAAGGCATCGCCGAAGCCGGCGAAGGCTGCCTCGCCACCATCGAAATGCCGTCAGTCCACCCGTTGATCGCGCCTTTGGTTTACGCGGTGCCGGTGCAGTTGCTGGCGTATCATGTGGCTTGCGCGAAGGGCACCGATGTGGATCAGCCGCGCAATCTGGCGAAATCGGTGACGGTCGAATAGGCGTTTATTTTTCTCAACATTCTCTTAAAAATCTTGCCGGGTTTACGTGGCGATAAGATTTGCATGCG
>JANMPK010000091.1:0-6531 GCA_031369825.1 Sphingomonadales bacterium | reverse complement strand
TCGCCAAAGAAGATCAACCAAAGGTCGAGCAAAATCGTACTGAAAAGCTCGCTCATATCGACCAAAAGTTGCTGTCTGACGACTTCATGCGGGATATTTCGGCAAAGGCCGACAAAGAACGTAACCGCAAATGACAGTCTTCGCCGCTCGCACCACGACACGCAAAAGCGGCATCGGACAACCGCCGTTCGCTGCTAACGCATTTTGGCGTCTGCTTGTGCTGGTGGCAATGTTTGGCCTCTTTATAATGTTACTTATCGGACGGTTGGCGACCTTGGCGCTTTTCGAAAGCACGCGTGCATTTGCTGCGACTACCACGGAATATATACCTGATCGTGGGGATATAGTTGACCGTAACGGTGTGCCGCTGGCCCGCAGCATTTATGGCTATGCAATTTGGGTTAAGCCGTCGGATATCTTGGGGAATAAAAAGGAGTTAGCAACGCAACTGGCGACGATTTTCCCTGACACCTCATTTGCAGAATTTTACACTAAGCTGGCCTCGGGTAAGCCAGGCTACTTACGGAAGCGTGCATTACCCGAAGAAGTACGCCGCGTACATAATCTTGGCGAGATCGCTATCGAATTTCCGCGCGAAGCAACACGGCTTTATCCGCAGCATGACCTTGCGGCGCATGTGCTTGGTTTCGTAAACCGCGATGGCAAGGGTGCTTTGGGTATGGAGCGGGTGATGAACAATCATCTGCGTGATCCGGCCAAGCGTGGTAAGCCGCTTAATCTATCGCTTGATGTTCGTGTGCAGGCTGCGCTTGAAAGCGAACTTGCAGCGGGGATGGTTAGCACCAACGCCAAAGGTGCGGCTGGTGTTATACTCGACGTGCAGACGGGCGAAGTAGTGGCGATGGCGACCTTGCCGTCGTTTAATCCCAATCGCCCGGTTTTTGCCAACATCCCCGATAACGGCGAAAATATTATAGCGGGCAAATATCCGATTAGCCGCCAGACCAATAACGTCACTAATCGCGTTTATGAGCTTGGTTCAACATTCAAACCGTTGACCGTTGCCGCTGCATTGGATGCAGGCACAGTGCGCGATCTTTCGATCCGCTATGATGCAACTGGTCCGCTTGAAGTTGGTGGCTTCAAAATCCGCGACACCCACCCGGCGGGCCGTTGGCTTAATACGCCAGAAGCTTTAGTGCATAGTTCGAACGTCGTAACTGCGCAAATCGCCGATAATCTGGGCCGCGAACGCATGGACGCGATGTTGCGCGCCATGCACTTTGATGGTCGCCCCGGTATCGAGCTTGCCGAACGGGCCATGCCGCTATGGCCGAAAAATTGGGGCCGAATCACCAATATGACTGTCGGCTATGGTCACGGTATCGCGGTAACACCGCTGCATCTTGCTAGTGCTTATGCTGCAATGGTCAACGGCGGCATCTGGCGTCCGGCAACAATGTTCAAGGTTAAGCCTGATACCAAGAACACTGGAAAGCGGGTGTTCTCGGCAGCGACCAGCGCACGGATGCGGCAACTGTTGCGGATGATTGTGGTCGATGGAACAGGTAAGAAAGCTGATGCCGAAGGCTACCGCGTTGGTGGCAAGACCGGTTCCGCAGAAAAGCCTGGCGTTGGCGGTTATAGCCGCAATTTGGTGGTATCGACCTTTGCCGCCGCCTTCCCAATGGACAATCCCCGCTATGTAATTGTTGCGATGCTCGACGAGCCGAAGGGAACAGCTGAGTCCGGTTTCCAGAGGACCGCAGGTTGGACGTCCGCACCGGTTGTGCGTAAGACGGTGACACGGATCGGCCCACTGCTCGGAATTATCCCTGACATGAAACGCGACGTTGATGTTTCCGAACTGATGCCGTTATTGTGGAAGGCGAAGGGAGAGCAATAGTGAAGCTCGGGCAATTGGTAAGCGGTCTTGATGACGCTGCTGCCGAAACGACAGTGACCGGCTTTGCCATCGACCACCGGAAAATTGCGCCCGGAACGATCTTTGGGGCGTTTCAGGGTGCAACATTAAACGGTGAAGATTTTATCGCCGACGCTATAGCCTCCGGCGCGATCGCGATCGTGGCTCGGCCCGAAGCGACGATCACAGGCGTAGCGCATATTGCCGATAGCAATCCGCGCCGCGCATTTGCCAAACTGGCGGCAAAATTCTTCACGCCGGTACCGCAGCATATTGCTGCTGTCACCGGCACCAACGGCAAGACATCGACGGCAGAATTAACAAGGCAATTGTGGCGGATGGCGGGGCATAATGCAGCATCCATTGGCACCTTGGGGATTACGACTGCATCTGATCAGGTGCGAACTGGGCTGACTACGCCCGACATCGTGACCTTCCTTTCAAACATGTCGGGGCTGGCGCGCGAGGGTATCAGTCACTCGATTTTTGAAGCTTCGAGCCACGGTTTGTCTCAGTATCGTAGCGAGGGTGTTAAGGTCGTTGTGGCGGCCTTCACCTTTTTGAGCCGCGTCCATCTCGTTTATATTGGCAATATGTTTGACTATTTCGAAGCCAAAATGCGGCTGTTTGACGAAGTGGTCGATGACAATGGAACGGCCGTAATCTGGGCCGACGATGAGTGGTCGGATAAAGCGATCGCGCGGGCCAAGCTGCGAGCACTGCGGTTGATCACGGTGGGCGAAAAGGGAGAGGGCATTTGCCTCATTTCGCGCACGCCGACACAATTGGGGCAGACGCTGGAACTTAAAATTCAAGGCGAGGTCAGCAAGGTCAAGCTTCCACTGATTGGGGCTTATCAGGCGGCGAATGTACTTGTCGCAGCGGGGATTGTGTTGGCAAGCGGTGGTGACGTTGAAGATGTGCTTGGCCATCTCGCGCGGTTGCAACCGGTGCGTGGACGGCTTGAACGCGCGGTGATTACCCGCAGCGGAGCGCCGGTCTATGTCGATTATGCGCATACCCCGGACGGTTTGCGCGCGGCCATTGCAGCGCTTCGTCCGCATACCAAGGGCAAGCTGATCACCGTGTTTGGTGCTGGCGGTGACCGTGACACAGGCAAGCGGCCTGAAATGGGTGCAATCGCGGTTGCCGATTCCGATATTGCAATTGTCACCGATGATAATCCGCGTAGCGAAGATCCAGCTTTGATCCGGGACGACATCATGCAAGGCGCACCCGGCGCGTATAATATCGGTGATCGCCGTTACGCGATTGCCTTTGCAATCGAGCATGCAGAGCCTGACGATATTGTGTTGATTGCCGGTAAAGGCCATGAACAGGGGCAAGAAATAGCCGGGCGCATGTTGCCTTTTGATGATGTCGAAGTTGCGCGGGAGTGTGCAGCGTGACGACGCTTTGGACCCATGATGAATTGATCGCAGCAGTTGGTGGAAAGCCTGAAGGAATCTTCAACGCCAATGCGGTCGCGTTTGACTCGCGTGAGATTGGTGTGGGTGATTTGTTCTTCGCTCTGAAAGGCGAGGCGACCGACGGGCATTTGTTTGCTGACAAAGCGTTTGCCAACGGAGCAATCGGCGCAATAGTGAGCGAAACAATCGCGTATCCGCACATATTGGTCGATGATACTATGGACGCGCTCAACGCATTGGGCCGCGCATCACGCGCGCGGGTTGACGCTAAGATCATTGGTGTGACAGGTTCGGCAGGAAAAACCGGCACGAAAGAAGCACTTTACGCCGCACTCGACCGGTCATCGCGCGGCCACGCACATCGGTCAGTCAAAAGTTATAACAACCATGTCGGTGTGCCTTTGAGCTTGGCACGGATGCCGCGCGATACACAGTTTGGCATATTTGAAATGGGCATGAACCATCCCGGTGAGCTAAGTGAACTCACCCAATTGGTGCGCCCGAATGTCGCCATCGTTACCACTATCGCGCCTGCACATATCGGCTTTTTCAAGGATGAAGCCGAGATTGCCGATGCCAAGGCTGAAATTTTCGAAGGGCTGATGCCAGGCGGGACAGCGATTATTCCTGCCGATAGCGCGCATTATCAACGACTGCGCGCGGCTGCCGAAAAATATACGGCAAATGTCGTCAGTTTCGGTTTTGGCGCCGATGCCGATGTGCGCGTTCTGGATTATGTTGCATCGCCAGATGGCGGTTCGCTGATTACGGCTAAGCTGCCCGGCGGCGCGTTATGCTATACTCTATCTCAAGCGGGCAAACATTGGATTGCCAACTCGCTTGCTGTGCTGGCGGCGGTTGAAGCTGTCGGTGGTGACCTTGCCGCCGCTGGCCTTGCATTGGCTGAACTTGGCGGAATGGCTGGACGCGGCGCACGGCATCATATTGCAATAGGTAGCGGTTCGGTGTTGCTGATCGACGAAAGCTATAATGCCAACCCCGCGTCAATGGCCGTAACCATCGCTGAATTGGCCAACGTTTCGCATGGCCGAAGGATTGTCATACTCGGTGCTATGAAGGAATTGGGCGACAAGAGCGACGACTACCATGTCGCGCTTGCTGCCCCGCTGGCGGCGGCAAATGTTGATTATGCGATATTCGTCGGTGAAGAGATGCAAATTCTCGCTGAAAAGTTGAAAGCAGGGCTTGAGGGTCCGACCGATTTCGCGCATTGCGCAACCGCAAGGGAGGCGCTCGATCTTCTGCGGGACAATCTGTACGATTCCGATACGATATTGGTGAAGGGCTCCAATTCTATGGGGTTATCAGCAATTATCGCCGCGCTGGTGGGTGAGGGTAGCTAATGCTTTATTTTCTGGCGGAGTATCTGGGTTTCCCGAGCGGGTTCAACCTCCTCCGTTACCTAAGCTTCCGTTCCGGTGCAGCCGTCGCTACCGCATTGGTTATCGGACTGCTAATCGGTCCCAAGTTCATTGGCATGTTGCGTGTCAGGCAGGGCAAGGGCCAGCCAATTCGAAGCGATGGCCCGCAATCTCATCTGGCCAAAGTAGGAACGCCGACGATGGGCGGACTGATGATCCTGATCGCGATTTCAATTTCGATGCTGCTCTGGATGGATCTGCAAAACTTGTATGTGTGGGCCTGCTTATTGGTGATGGCAGGTTTCGGAATTGTTGGGTTCATGGACGATTATGACAAGGTCAAGAAGCGCAGTCACAAGGGAATTTCAGGTAAGATCCGACTTTTGCTGGAGTTTGCGATTGCCGGAGTTGCGGTTTCGCTAATCGTATCTCAATCTGGCGGAATGCTGTATCTGCCGTTCGTCAATGGCCCGGTCGCCGATTTGGGTTGGTGGTATGTGCCGTTCGGTGCGTTCGTTATTGTGGCTTTTGGCAATGCAGTAAACCTGACCGACGGCCTTGACGGTTTGGCGACGATGCCAGTGATTATCGCCTCGATCGCATTCATGTTGATCGTCTATATGGTCGGTAACGCCAAATATTCCGAATATCTGGGGATTCCATTTTATTTGGGTGCGGGCGATTTGGCGATGCTGTGCGGCGCGATTGTTGGCGCGGGGCTTGCCTTCTTGTGGTTCAATGCGCCACCCGCCGCCGTTTTCATGGGCGACACGGGCAGCCTTGCGCTCGGTGGCACCTTGGGCGCTATAGCGGTTGTTGCACATCATGAATTCGTGCTTGCAATAGTCGGTGGGCTATTTGTCGTTGAAGCACTGTCGGTCATCATTCAGGTATTCTGGTTCAAACGCACCGGCAAACGGATTTTCCGTATGGCACCAATCCATCACCATTTCGAACAGCTTGGCTGGTCAGAGCCGACCGTTGTTATTCGCTTCTGGATTGTCGCTTTCGTTTTGGCGCTTGCAGGGCTATCCACGCTCAAGCTCAGATGATTACCAGCTCCGTCTTCGCCAACCGCAAATTCGCCCTTTTGGGGCTAGCGCGGTCGGGCCTTGCTGCCGCGCGGTCACTGCATGCGGGGGGTGCGCATTTGCTGGCGTGGGACCAGAACGAAGGTGCTCGTGAGCAGGCCTCAGATATCGCCACTATAACCGATCTGTTAGAGGCAGACCTGACTGGTTATGACGGCATTGTGGTGTCGCCGGGGGTTCCAATCAACAAACACCCGATAGCGGATAAAGCCCGCGCTGCGGGTATTCCGTTGATTGGAGACATCGAATTATTCGCAATGGCGCGTCCGAACCTGCCGACGCACCGAGTTATCGGAATTACCGGCACCAATGGCAAGTCGACAACGACCGCTTTGGTGCATCACCTGTTGAAAAGCGCTGCGCTGCCCGCGCGGATGGCAGGGAATATCGGCCTACCGATATTGTCGCAAGCCCCGCTTCCGGCTGGCGGCGTATATGTGTTGGAGCTGTCGAGCTATCAGATCGACCTGACTTATAGCCTGGCCTGCGACGCGGCGACTTTGATCAATCTTTTTCCCGATCATCTTGACCGTTATAATGGATATGACGGCTATGTTGCTTCAAAGGCACGATTGTTCGATATGCAGACGGCAAAGCAGCATTCGGTGTTCGGTGATGGCGATGCCGATACGCTGCGGATTTATGAAAATATATTGGCCAAACGCGGTGCAGGTGTTGTGCAATTGGCTAAAATTGCCAACCTGTCAGGCCAGCCTGATTGGCCATCTGGAGCCAGCGGTCCA
>JANMPK010000074.1:0-5145 GCA_031369825.1 Sphingomonadales bacterium | reverse complement strand
TGGCTTGGGTGACGGAAGCTTGCGCGCCTTTAACAAGGGGATAAAGCCGCCAACTGAGTGAATTACGGAATTTAGGGGGATTCTTGATTGTTACCTACTTTTGTTAGCCACACAGGGCTAAACTATAATCTGCAACATTTGAGACAACAGTTCTTTGAATTCTCATGGATAGCTTCCGACGGTTCAAATTTGTCGTTCAGTGTTCGCGTGCGCTATTCCGATCATTGTATTTCGGAAATAGTGAACTTGCCAATCCAGCCGAATTGCTGTGTTTTCGGCATTACACCTAACTTGAGGGTCTTCGACGCGGATCGCTATGAATGGTCACTGGAATTACCAGCTATTATCGACGCATTGTTTGTTAAGCCAACCACACCAATTCAGATGACGCCTGAACATAACGGCTATGTTTTCCGGCTGCGAATGAACTATCCACTATCGACTGGCGAAAAATATTACTGCTTTATCCGATTGAAGCGTTCGCACGATTTTGTGGTTGGGGAACACTCCGTCAAGTTAGACTTGTTTGTTGAGAGTGCTTATGCTCGGCAAACGGAGCCGATCAGGAGCAATGAACGAACTATGTTTGGTCGGTTGGCCGAGAGGTTTGTAGTCTAAACAAAAAAAGGGCGGCAAAAGCCGCCCTTAAAATTCCTCGACAAACCAAACCCGAGAGTTCACAGCCATAAGCAAGTGCGTAAGTTTCCCTACGGGATCAGCGCTTTCGGGGTTTATTCCTTAGTCGATCTATCGCTGATAGGCACATTATTAGGCGTAGAAAGTTAAAATGTCAATAAAAATGGCGTCTGGTTAGATCTGACCGGACTCAAACCTTATGATGCGCCCCTAAACTCGCCCTTATCCGATCAAGCGTTCCCTTGCGGATCGACTTCTTGTTCCACGCATAGGCCTTGCCCGGAAGCTGCGCCAACTGGCCTGCGACCGCCAGCGCCCTGGCCTCAACCTGGTCCGCCTCGGCCAGCATATCGAGATAGCCTGCCTCGACCGCGCCTTGCGGATTGTAGATAAAGCCCTGCACCATCGCGCGGGTCAGGTGCTGTGGGCTTAGCCGGTCGCGGGACAGTTCCATTGCGAAGATCGGCAGCTGCATCCCGGTAATCGCCTCGTTCGCGCCGATCTTATACTCGCCTGCCGTGCCTACCCGCGTGTCGCAGGCGTTGAGGATGAACACCCCCATCGCAATCGCATGGCCGGTGCACGCGGCGACCACGGGGAGCGGGCCGCCGTAGAGCCGCAGCAGCAACTTTGCGCCTGCATCGAGCAATTTATAGACGCCGTCGGCACCAAGGCTGGCAAAGGCATTCAGGTCGAACCCGCCCGAAAACCGCCCCTCGCGCCCGGCGAGCACAATCGCCTTGGCCTCTACCTCCGCCTTGTCGAGCGCTTCGTTCAGCGCTGCCACCATCTCGAAGTTGATCGCATTGGCCTTGCCGTCGTCCATGCGGATGAGGGCGATGTCATTCTGGATTTCGATATTGGCGGACATGTTGGCTCTCCCTTGATTTAATCATACGATTAAAGCCGAGCTTTACGTAAACGTCAACGAGATAATTTACGTTGCGTTGCTCCGCGTCCAAGCCGCAGCGTAATCTGGAAAGCGCTTGATGGATTGTTTCACGCGAAGGACGCGAAGATTATCAAGACGGCAGCGCAGCTATTCAGCATTACGTAGCAAAAAGCGTGGGTGAGATATTGGCTAAAGAGCCGCCCTCTTAAAAATCTTCGCGTCCTTCGCGTGAAACCAAATGGCGAAACCTGACGGCTTGGATAGACCTTGCGGCGGCGCGCTCCTATATCAGCCTCAACACTTCAATCGAGAGGCAAACCATGACCCAGACATTATCCGAATACACGCCGCCCTCGGTCTGGGAATGGAACAAAGACGCCGAACACCGCTTCGCCAATATCAACCGGCCCATCGCAGGCGCGACGCATGAGAAAGACCTGCCGGTCGGCAAGCATCCGATGCAGCTATATTCGCTGGCAACACCCAATGGCGTGAAGGTCACGGTGATGCTCGAAGAATTGCTCGCGCTTGGCCGTGAGGGTGCGGAATATGATGCCTGGCTGATCCGCATCAATGAGGGCGGTCAGTTTTCGAGCGGTTTTGTCGAGGCCAATCCCAATTCGAAAATCCCGGCGCTGGTCGACCATTCGACTCCCGAGCCGACGCGGGTGTTCGAATCGGGATCGATCCTGCTGTATCTTGCCGAAAAGTTCGGTGCGTTTCTGCCGACCGAGCATCACAAACGCACCGAGGCGATCAACTGGCTGATGTGGCAAATGGGAGCGACGCCTTATCTTGGTGGGGGCTTCGGGCATTTTTACGCCTATGCGCCGTTCAAAATCGAATATGCCATCGACCGTTTTGCGATGGAGGTGAAGCGGCAGCTTGATGTGCTCGACCGTAATCTTGGGACACGCGAATATATGGCGGGCGACGAATATAGCATCGCCGATATGGCAATATGGCCGTGGTACGGCGCGCTGGTTAAGGGTCTTGTGTATGAAGCGGGCGAGTTTTTGGCGGTGCATGAATATAAAAACGTCATCCGCTGGACCGACCAGATCGGCGCGCGGCCTGCGGTCAAGCGCGGGCGCATGGTCAACCGTGTGATGGGCGATCCCGCTAGCCAGCTGCATGAGCGGCATGATGCGAGCGATTTTGACACGGAGACACAAGACAAATTGGCACCCGCGGATTGACATTTGCCATTTGTTCTGGTAATGTTCTTTTTTCATTTGGAGGAGTGATTCGATGATTGGTTATGTAACTTTGGGCACCAATGACCTGATACGTGCTGCCGTGTTTTACGACGCGATTGCCGCCGAACTTGAAACGCCGCGGATGATGGAATTTGACGGCTTTATCGCTTGGGGCAAACCAGGCGATGCTGCCGCTGGGATTGGCCTCACCAAGCCGTTCGACGGCAATACGGCAAGCGTCGGCAACGGCGTGATGGTTGCACTGGCGGCCAAGGACAAGGATCAGGTCCACCGGCTTTATGACATCGCGCTTGCCAATGGCGGTACCTGCGAAGGCCCTCCCGGACCACGCGGTGATTCATTTTACGCTGGTTATTTCCGCGACCCCGATGGCAATAAGCTGAACGCATTTGTGATGGGCTGATTTTTGCAAACCACCGTCAACTTACCCAGATTTCCGGGAGTTTTTATATGCCGAGCCTGCTCGAAAATCCACTCCATCTCGGCCTCGGGGCTACCGCGATTCCGCAGCCACCCTTTACCGGCATGGACTGGTATCAAGGCTATGGGGAGCGCAACGGCCATGACGGCGCAGAGGGGCGGCTGGTGTCGATGCACAGCTTTACCGAAAGCTGGGACAGCTGGGAAATGCACCCGCTGGGCGACGAGGTGGTGCTGTGCTTATCAGGCAGCATCACCCTGCATCAGGAACATGCCGACGGGTCGACGGCGCGCGTCACCATCGGAGCCAATGAATATGCGGTCAATCCGCCCGGAACCTGGCACACCGCCGATGTCGAAGGCGAGGCAACCGCAATGTTCATTACCGCAGGCATGGGAACCGAACACCGACCGCGGTAATCATCGCATCATTTTACCGTGCGTGACGGCCATCACGATTTCTTGATCTAAAATAACGTAAATCAGCAATGCGACCCGAGGGCTTCTCCCTTTAAGAGAGTCGTCCTTTCCTAAAGAGCCTGGCTGGATACATTTCCGGACAGGCTCTATTTTTAAGATTGCTAGCGGTGGGTTATATCAACGGATTGCAGGACAAACTCGGTACCAATCTGGCTGCTTCCTCCGGCCAATTGCAGCATCAACATTTGGTTTGCACAATCGCTGCCAATCTCAAATTCCTGCGCCGTTGCTGACCGGCCTTTGCGCACCGGCGTCGCCGCAAACCAAGCACTGCTGTTGCCCTTTGCTGACAGGCATTGGAGATCCCACCGGATTTCAGCGTTGTCCGCACCTTCGGCTGCGTCGTAATTGGCCGCAAAGCGATAGCTTCCGGGCTTCAAAAACAGATATTTGCGCATCAATTCGCCGCGTTCACCAGACCCTGCAAATGCCGAAAGACTATACCGTCCTGCCTTGTCTATGTTTGAAAATGCCCCGCCTATGGCGGGATTATCCATAAGCTGCCAACCGGCCGCATTATGGCGCAAGTTGACTGTTGCCCTGTTTAAAGCCGCAGATTGTAAAGTATCATCCACGCTTTCAGGCAGGCTTAAATAATATTGCCGAAAAGCGAGGAATTTCGATTTTGCTGCCAATTGGGCCAGCAGATTATTTGAAATATTATGATAATCTTTCGTATCGGGAAACGGCCCTGCCTTAACAAGTGTGTCTGCGACATTGGCCGGATTTTCTGCTGTGCTAATGGCTTCGTTCAAAAACGCTGGCAACCAGTTAGGGCGCTGCCGAATATAAGGCGCAAGACCTTTGCGCACCTCGATATCGCTCAAGGCACCAACCAGCGTCGGAAACAATATCTGATGGCTGCTCGCTGTCGTGCGCATGGCAATGTCATAATGATATAATGCTTGCTGCTTATCTCCGCGCGATACGGCATCTTCAATAAGCCAAAGCTGCGTGCCGAAGTCCCGCCGCGAAATCTTATGGGCAAGCAGCATCAATTCACGTGCCTTTTTATTATCCCCACGGGCATCGGCGACATAACCGAGCAGCCTGACGGCAACCGCATTTAGCGGCTGCCCCCTCAGCGACTGCTTCGACCATTTTTCAACCTTTGCCAAAGATTCAGGACTTTGCGACTCCATGAACTGGATATCGGCTTTTAGCGACAACGCCAAAGGATGGTCAGGCACAAATCTGAGCGCCAAGTCTGGGTTCTGCTGCCAGGCGATATTGGCAATCGCATGCGCAGCTGACTGGTAAGCAACAAAACCGACGAGAGAAAAATAGGCGACGAACTTGACCCAGTATAATGGCGGTTTCGCCCGCAGCGCCTGAATGCTGGGATTGCCTTTGCGTTTTCTGGACATGATCGTGCGCGATTTCACCAAATGATGTGCCACAGACTGGCGGAGACGGAGGGATTCGAACCCTCGGTACCGAATTATCAGTACGACGGTTTAGCAAACCGTTGGTTTCAGCCACTCACCCACGTCTCCA
>JANMPK010000019.1:0-3019 GCA_031369825.1 Sphingomonadales bacterium | reverse complement strand
ATTTCGAGGATGGCGGTCATCTGGGAGGCTCCAATCGGGTCGCAAGGGGAACTAACCCGCGCCTCTAGCGTTCTGCTAATAGTTTGGCAACGTGGTGCATACATATACATTTCACCGATTTAATTTGTAAATTTGCGGTGCTATAGTTGACTAAGGCACCTAGAGTGCAAATATGTGATATGAAGCTGACACCTTTTAACCCCAAGGAGTACATTTATGGCTGAAACAGCAAAAGCAAAGGCCGCCGCTAAACCCGCCGCAAAGGCAAAAGCAGCGCCAAAAAAGACGACAACGCCAAAGCCAAAGGCTGCTGCGAAAGCCGCCGCTCCAAAGCCAAAAACTGCCCCGAAAGCCACCGCGCCCAAAGCAGTTGCAAAGACCAAGCCAGCCAAGGGCAAAACCGACGAAATTAAATCAAAAGTCAAAAATGATATGAACAATTTTAAAGCTAAAGCCACTGACAGCGCGCGTGCTGCTGCGGAAAAAGGCAAGGACCGCGCGACCGAGGCTGCTTCCAGCATCAGCAAGCTGATCCGCGACAGCGCCGCCACAATCGACGAAAATGTCGGTAAGCAATATGGTGATTATGCGCGCAGTGCTGCTGACTCGGTAGACGGCTTTGCCAGCAAAATGGATGCGAAAGACGTCGATGTTCTCGTCGGTGAAGCCCGCGATTTTGTCCGCAAAAGTCCTGCTATTGCGATTGGCGCAGCTGCTGCCATCGGTTTCGCACTCGTACGCTTGGTCCGTTCGGGCCGCGACGACGCCTGATTTCATCAAAGCGGCATTGCCAGATGCCGCATTTGGCCGGTAAGCGGGTTCGATGAACGAAGAGCGCCAACAGGTTGATATTGAAGACGTGCCGGACGTTGACGAGGTTTCGCCAACTGAACAGGTCACGTTGGTGCTCGATGATGTCCGTGCGCTGGTAAGGGCGGAGATGGCGTATTTCCGGTCGCGGATTGATTATAGCCGCCATGTCATAAAATGGTCTTTCCGGTTTGGCGCGATTTCGGCGTTTGCCTTCAGCGGCGCTGCAATCGCGCTGGTGATGGGCCTAATCATGACGCTTTCGCCGCATATCGGTCCTGGTTGGGCGACATTGGTGGTAACGCTCGGTTTCGTAATCGTTGGTTCAGTTTTCGGGGTGCAGGCACGAAAATGGGTGAGGAAGGTTTACTTCCCGGAGATTGATGAAAATGAAGACGATATTGCCTGAAGAACCCGTCGTGACCGAGCGTAAGTCGGTCATATTGTCCGATGCAGAGCGCAGGAACATTCGACGCAAATTGCGCGAAAGCGCCGAAGTTGCGCAGCATGTGCTTAATCCGAGTTACCAGTTAAAACGCCTCGTCGGACGGAACAAGGCGGCAGCCAAACGCATTGCAGATGAAGCGGCGGATATTGCCCGAAAAAACGCTCCGGTCATTGGTGCCGTGGGATTAGGCGCATTACTTTTGATAGCTCGCCGTCCGATTTCCAAATGGATTTCACGGATGAAAAAGCCTAAGCAACCAACAGATAATTGAGATAGGAATTGATCATGAGCAAATTGGGTGACGGCATCAAATCGGCAACAGAAACCGCCAAGGAAGGCATTGCTACAGCCAGGGAAACGGCATCACACACTACGGCAGCCGCGCGCGAGCAGGCTGCAAAGGCTTATGAGTCTGGCCGCGAGGCTGCGGCGCGCGGTGTCAACACATCGAAAGATCTCGCCACCAAGGCACTGATCCGGTCAGGCGACAGCATAGATAAAAACCCGCTTGCCATTGTTCTTGGCGGCATCGCCATCGGCGCAATCGTTGGTGCCCTGATTCCGCGCACCGAGCGCGAAGTGAAGTTGATGGGCAAGACCGGCAAAAAGCTTAACAAGAAAGCCAAGAAAATGGCCGAAGCGGCAAAAGACGCTGGCAAGACGAAGATTGATACCCTCGGTTTGAACGGTGACGCAATCCGTGATCAGTTTCGCGGGCTTGTCAGCAAGGCTTCTGAAGCCGTAAAGGCCGCCGGACAAGCAGCTACCGAGGCTGCCAAAAAGAATGATTAAGGGGCATTTGTGACCACACAGAAATTGCATTTGGTATTTGGGGGTCGAGTAAAAGATCCGCAAACGCTGGAATATAGCGACCTAGAAAAGCTCGATATCGTCGGCATGTTTCCCGATTATGCCAGTGCAGAAGAAGCATGGCGCGGCGCGGCGCAGCGAACCGTTGATGATGCCGAAATGAAGTATGTGGTGGTCCACCTGCACAAGCTGTTGCAGCCGGAATGATCCTTTAGGCCTTCCGGTACCGCCAAAGCAGCATCGGGCGGACCAGCAGCAAACCGGCGACAAACCCGCCAATATGCGACCATATTGCTATTCCCATGCCCAAGCCGGGCGCGACAAAACCTATGGCAAGGTTAAGCGCCGCCCAAGCCACGAGCAGGTGCAGCGGGTGGGCGATTGAGGCAGGGATTGGGCCCCAATTCTTTGGCTGTTTGTTCGGAAACAAGATCACGTAGGCACCAATGATTGCCGAGATCGCTCCGCTAGCGCCAATCACCGGCGTCATCGAGTTTGGCGCGGCAACAAATTCGGCAAGCGCCGCAGCATAAGCACCGACAAAATACAGTAGCAGATACATAAACGGACCAAGCACCCGTTCGACCATCTTCCCGATCAACAACAGCATAACCATGTTGAGCACGACATGCGCGATACCACCGTGCAGGAATGCCGCGCTGACCGGCGTCAATATGGCGGGTATGATGAACCCGGCGTCCACAAATGCCGCCGCCCCTGCCCCAAAGCGCGCGGGGAAAAGCGCACCCGCAATCACCGCATGCTGCCACCATATCGGCACCAGCAACACCGCGGCTATTGCGACATTAAGCGCCACAAGCGCATTGGTAACCGGGCCTGGCGGGAAGCGCATTATGACGCACCCTTACCCTGGTCCGTTAGTGTGGTTCAAACTACTAAAAACCAAACCTATTTGAACAAAAGACCGGGGCAACAGATAGGGACAAAAGA
>JANMPK010000263.1:0-3370 GCA_031369825.1 Sphingomonadales bacterium | reverse complement strand
TCGAAGCCCCACCTTTGTTTATACGTTCGCCCGTTGACAGAAAAAGGACAACCCTTCGACAGGCTCAGGGCGAACGGGGTTATTTTTTACGCTTTTTCGGCGTCTGCCTCTTCAGCCGCTACTTCTTCAGCCGCTACTTCTTCAGCCGCAGCTTCTTCGGCAACTGTTTCTTCAGCAGCCGCGTCAACCGGAGCAGCTTCTTCAACAGCAGCGACTTCAGCAACTGGCGCTTCTTCAGCACCAACGGCTTCTTCCATTGTCGCAGGGGCATCAGCAGCTACCGGGGCTTCTTCAACCAAAGCAGGCTCGGCAACCGGTTCAACCGCTGCACCCAAGTCAACGCCAGCAGATTGCGCCGCTTTCATGTTGCCCTTGGTTGCCGCGGTCGCAATAGCATCGCAATATAAACGAAGTGCGCGTGCCGCGTCATCATTGGCAGGAACCGGAAACGCGATGCCGTCTGGCGATACGTTCGAATCGAGGATTGCGATCACCGGAATGCCCAGAACATTGGCTTCCTTGATTGCGAGTTCTTCCTTGTTGGCGTCGATCACGAACATTACGTCGGGAATGCCGCCCATGTCGCGGATGCCGCCAAGGCTCATTTCGAGCTTGTCGCGTTCGCGCGTCATTTGCAGGATTTCTTTCTTGGTGAAGCCGTGGACTTCGCCCGAAAGCTGTTCTTCAAGGGTTTTTAGTTTCCGAATCGAGTTCGAAATCGTCTTCCAGTTGGTGAGCATGCCGCCGAGCCAACGGTGGTTGACAAAATGCTGACCCGACGCGCGCGCCGCATCGGCGATTGGGCCTTGTGCCTGACGCTTGGTGCCAACGAACAGGACCTTGCCGCCTGAGGCAGCGGTCTGTGCGACGAAATCAAGTGCGCGCGCAAACAGCGGCACCGACTGTGACAGATCGAGAATGTGGATACCGTTACGCGCGCCGAAGATATACGGCTTCATACGCGGGTTCCAACGGTGGGTTTGGTGGCCGAAATGGGCCCCAGCTTCAAGCAATTGCTGCATGGTAACGACAGGTGCCGCCATAGTATTTTTCCTTCCGGTTATGCCTCTGGGAAACTAGAACTTCGCGCCTGCCTGAAAGACAGAGGTCAGCACCGGTATGAGCGTTTCCCATGTGGAGTGAACCGCGCGGTTAGAGGGGGGGTGGGGATTCGTCAAGGGGAAAGGGGTATTTCCCTCTTAAACCAGACTGTGTATGCGCGGTATCACAGATATGACATTTATATGAAATGCAAAAAGGTCGCGATGGCCATGATAATTGGTAAAATATGACTCCGGTAAACCGTATTCAGCAAAATCTGCTGGCCGCTAGTGAGCGGCGTCTTCTCAATTGGCTTTGCGCGCGGATGCCGGCATGGGCCACGCCCGACATGTTGACCGGCATCGGTTTTGTCGGGTCAATCGCTACCTTTGCCGGTTATGCGCTCAGCTCCTTCCATCTTGCATGGCTGTGGGTGGCGATTGCCGGATATTTCATCAACTGGTTCGGCGACTCCCTCGATGGCAGTTTGGCAAGGTACCGCAAGATTGAACGCCCTGCCTTTGGCTATTTTGTCGACCATAGCATCGATTCATTTTCCAATATGATCATTGTTATCGGGTTGGGGCTAAGTCCATTCATTCGTTTAGATACTGCCCTTTTCGGGCTCGCTGGCTATTTGTTGCTATCAATCCACACATTTTTGGCTGCACGCGTCACTGATGAATTCAAGCTGACCTATCTTGCCGGTGGCCCAACCGAAATGCGGCTGATCCTGATAGCGATGACGGTTGCGATGTTCATAATGGAACCCGGGCCTGCATTGATCATGGGGCAGTCGCTATTTGACCTGTTTATCGGCGGCTTGGGCGTAATCCTGATCGTGCTGTTCATCGTGCAAACAATCGTCACCGCACGGCGGCTCAGCCATCTGCAAAAATAATGATAATCATCGGCCAATTTTTGCCTGCATGATTAACCTGCCATTCAGTGGCGCAACCTTAGCCCATATTGGTATATCTTGCAGGAGAACAGAGTTGTTCGACCCAAAATCCGTTCTGGTCGCCACTGTGTTGCTGTTTGCAATGGCTGCACCTGCCAATGCGGACGCGGAGTTGGCGACAAAGGCATCCCCACCCGAACGGATTTCCTTCCTCGTGACCTTTGGTGAAGATAAATGCCCGGAAGGCGTCGGCGATGAAATCGTGGTTTGCGCGCCTGCCCCCGAAAGTGACCGTTACCGCATCCCCAAAGACTTCCGCAAAGACGAAGTTGAAACTGTGCCCGGCGGCAACTCCTGGACATCGGCGGTCGAGAGCCTCGACGCCTATTCCCGCGCTATTCTGCCGAACAGCTGCTCGGTCAATGGCTCCAATGGGTTTACCGGCTGCACGCGGGCAGCATTGGAACAATGGCACGCCGAACGGCGCGGCAAATTGGACGCGAACTGAATTACTACTTCGTCTTTACACCACCGTAATCCTACACACAAAACCCCATTGTTGCGGCATTTGCCACATGATAATCTCACTGTCTGGAACGGAGAGAGACGATGGCAGCTTTGGATGAAACGCAACTTCATGCTTTAGTGGGCAAAATGCTCGGTGATTTGGGTGGTGCGTTCAGTGTTCCGACCACGCGCATAGGCCTGCGACTCGGCCTGTTCGATGCGCTGCATGACGGCGGTCCGGCGACGGCGGCAGAATTGGCGGCCCGCGCAGGCGGATTGACCGAGCGCTATGTCCGCGAATGGGCTTTGGCACAGGCCGCCAATGGCTATACCAGTTATGACATTACAACCGACAGGTTCAGCCTGTCGCCCGAACAAGCGATGGTCTTTGCGATCAAGGACAGCCCGGTCTATCTGGCCAGCGCGTTCGATCTGGTCGCCGCGATGATCGAGGTCGAACCAAAGGTCGAGCATGCGTTCCGGCATGGCGGCGGGGTGGGGTGGGGCGAAACCGGCGGGTGCCTGTTCTGCGCGGTCGGGGCGTTCTTCAGGCCCGGCTATGTCAACAGCATCGTCCAGGCATGGTTGCCCGCGCTCGACGGTGTAACAACAAAACTCGAAACGGGGGCAAAGGTCGCCGATATCGGCTGCGGCGTCGGCTTCTCGACATTACTGATGGCAAAGGCTTTTCCAGAAAGCCGCTTTGTCGGCTATGATTTCCATGAACCCTCGATTGCCAAAGCGCGCGAACATGCGGTCGCGCATGGTGTCGCCGACCGCGTCCGGTTTGAAACCGCTTTGGCCAAGGAGGTAGACGAGCGCGATTTTGACTTGGTCACGGTTTTTGACTGCCTGCACGACATGGGCGACCCGCGCGGTTGCGCTACCCATATAAAGGATATGCTAAAGCCCGGTGGCACC